>NZ_JAOALE010000028.1:0-36911 GCF_047462575.1 Synechococcus sp. 'PEA 65AY6A-5F PE A' | reverse complement strand
TCCCCCATCCCGCCAAGCTGCGCTGTGGCGGGAGTACCCCAGAGGTTCTGATGGACGCAAGCCAACCGCTCGCTTGAGAATACCCGCCTGGTGCTCTGGTACAGCTTTGGCTGCAACCATTTCCCCCGCACTGAAGACTGGCCGGTGATGCCGGTTAGCTACATCGGCTTTCTGCTCAAGCCGTTGGGCTTCTTCGAGTGCAACCCGGCCCTGGATGTGCCTCCTCCCCCCCCCAAAGAGCAAAAGCTGCTGTAGCTCATAGCTGCAGGGCTTGCCAGTTGGGCTAATCTTCCCCTTCTAGGATGCGGGGCACCTTGAAGAACATGTCAGCGCGGTCGGGAGCGTTGGCCAGGATCCCTTCGATATTGGGGTAGGGCTCCACTTGGTCGGGGCGAGTGGGCAGCTCCGCATCCAGCACATGAAAGGTGGGCTCTACCCCTTCCGTATCCAGTTCTTTCAGTTGCTCCACGTAGGCCAAGATATCGGCCAGTTGCTCGGTAAACTGGATTTCCTCTTCTTCCGTAAGCTCCAGCCGCGCCAGGTGGGCAACATGTTGCACCTCTTCTCGTGTCAGCATCCTTCCTTTCCGCCAGCAGGTTTGACTTCTGGTCAATCTAGCTGAACTGGGGTACTTGGGGGAAGACTCAATACAGCTCCAGGTTGGCGCGTCCCGTGGTCTTGAGCCAGTTTTGCGCCTCGATGTAGTTGTTGGGGGCAATGCGAATGGCGCGGATCCAGTATTGAGCCGCCTCATCGAACAGGGCCTCTGCCGTCTCCTCATCCCCGGCCTGCAGGCTCTGCTCGCCCTTGTGGTGCAGCAAGACGGCAATGTTGTTTAGGGCAGAACAGAGGCGGGGGTTCAGCTCCAGGGCCTGGTGGTAGTACTCCAGGGCTTTGTCCAGTTCGCCATTGCTCTGGTAGATCAGGCCCATGTTGTAGAGGATGTAGCTGCGGTCTTCGTCGTCTTGCTCCAGGGCCAGGGCTTCTCGGTAGTTTTCTAGAGCCTCGGCATATTCTCCCTCGCTCTGGGCCGCCATGCCGTCCCGGTAGTAGGCAAAGGCCTTCTTCTGCTCAGGACTCACCCCCGGCATCAGCTTCAGGATCAGGTCAGCCATGACGGTGAAGGTTTTGTCGATGAAATTGTCGTTCTTCATGCTGCGCGGCATGATTGACCCCCTTAGAGCGCAGGACAGGGTATCTCTTCTTTGGGTTGTAGCATGCCTATGGGATCCCGTGCGTGGCCTCAAGCCGGATGCTGGCCGGGGCGAGAAGAAGCTGAGGGGCGCTTGCGCAGGCGTACAGGATGCCACTGCACGGTTTCGCCAGGGGAGACCTCCACCTCACAGGCCGTGTCGATGAGCCGTTGCGCCTGGGCTTGAGGGGTGGGATAGCGGGCCAGATCTGCATCCACCAGATGGGGGTGCTCCTGCAACAGCCGCACAAGGAACTCCTGCAATTCCTCGGGGGTGAGAAATTGCTCTGGCAGGCCCGGGATCAGCAGCACGTAGTGGTTGGCAGCACGCAGCAGTTCTGGCTCCGGGTCTGCCATGGTTTCGGGTTGCTGTCTTTCTTCCCTCATAAACCAACGGGTTGCGGCTCTCTTGATATCCTGAACAAAGACTTTCTTGGTTCTCGTCCTCCCTCTTGTTGGCGTTTGAGATCGCTTTTCCTATGGCCAAGCCGCGCACGCTTTCTGGAATCCAGCCCTCCGGCGAGTTGCACCTGGGCAATTACTTGGGGGCCATTAAAAACTGGGTGGCCGAGCAGGAGCGCTACGAGAACTTCTTCTGCATTGTGGATCAACATGCCATTACTGTGCCCCAGGATCCCAAGCTGCTGAGGGAGCGCACCCGTTCTTTGTTTGCTCTCTACCTGGCCTGTGGCCTCAGCCTGGAGCACTGTGTGCTGTTTGTGCAGTCCCACGTGCCCGCCCACACGGAGCTGGCCTGGCTGTTCACCACCATCACCCCTATGAACTGGGCGGAGCGCATGATCCAGTACAAGGAAAAAAAAGAGAAGCAGGGAGAGGAAACGAGTGTTGGCCTGTTCAGCTACCCGATTTTGCAGGCAGCGGATATTCTCCTCTACCAGCCCAAGTATGTGCCGGTAGGGGAGGATCAGCGGCAGCACATCGAGCTGTGTCGGGACATTGCCCGCCGCTTTAACGACCGCTTTGGGGAGGTGTTTGTGATCCCAGAGGCGCTGATTCGCCCGCAGGGGGCGCGGATCATGAGCTTGACCGATGGCACCCGCAAAATGTCTAAGTCGGATCCCTCGGATTTCAGCCGCATTCACTTGCTAGACGACCCCGACACGATCCGCAAGAAGATCCAAAAATGCAAGACCGACTCGATTCGGGGCATTGCCTTCGACGACCCGGCACGCCCGGAGGCCCACAATTTGCTGACGATCTACATGCTCACCTCCGGCAAAAGCAAGGAGGAGGTGGCGGCTGAGTGCGCCGAGATGGGATGGGGACAGTTCAAGCCCCTCCTCGCCGACAGCATTATCGCCACCCTGGAGCCCATTCAAAAGCGCTACCGGGAGCTCTCGAGTGACCCCGACTACCTCCACGGGCTGATGCGGGAAAATGCCGCCAAGGCCCGTGCCGTGGCCGAGCAAACCCTCCAAAAAGCGCGGGATGCCATGGGGTTTCTGCCCCCCTAGGAGAAGGCTCCCTTAGTCGGGTCGGCCATCGCGGATCTCGACGGTGCTGAACTCCAGACCCAGCTCCGAGAGGATCCCTGGCCAGGCCAGGCGCAGGCGCTCCTGCCACTCCTGCCGGTGGTTGATGACATACACGCAGACCAGGGTAATGCCCACTCCCACCCATTGCACCGGCGTCAGGGTCTCGCCCAGGAAGGTACTGCCGAAGAGGAGGGCAAAGATGGGGGTGAGAAACGTGAGGGAGCTGAATTCGGTGAGATTTTCCTGAGAGGCGAAGTAGAAGAAGAGGGCGTAGGCCACGGCGCTCCCCATCACCGAAGCGTAGAGCAGGCCCAGCCAGTGGGCGCCGCTCAGGTGCTGCCATTGCTCGCTTTCTGTTAGCGCCGAGAGCAGGATCAAGGGCAGGCTGCCCAATACCATGTGCCAGCCTGTCGCCAACACCGGATCCGCCACCTCCGCCACCTTCGGCATCATCACGGTGCCAATGGCCATCGACAGGGAAGCCAGCAACATCCAGACCACGCCGGCCCCCACCTGCAGGGATCCTTCCCCGCCGAGGCCGATAAGGCTGATACCGACCACGCCCAGCCCCAGACTCAGCCAGCCCAGGGATCCCATCCGCTCCCGGTAAAACCAGGTGGCCATCAGGGCCACCGCCAGCGGCTGCGAGTCGATCAGCACGGATCCCAGCCCGGCGCCGGTCTCTCTCAACCCTTGCGCCAAAAATCCCTGAAAACAGGTGCCGTCCACCAGGGCAAAGGCCAAGACCCACAGCCACCCCCGCAGCCCCTGGGGATGCCAGGGCTGAGAGGCCGCAGAGGCCCGCCCTTGCCAAAGCCGAAAGGCTAAAACCAGGATCCCGGCTGGCAACAGCCGCAGAATGGCCATGAAGAGAGGAGTGGTCTCGGAGAGGGCATCTCGCATGGCCACCATCGCCGAGCCCCACAGGAAAAAAGGGGCGATCATCAACAGGCGTTGCCAGATAGGCTGAGGAAACAGGCCAGATTGCGCCATAGGTGCTTCCAACTCGCAGACAGAAATCAACCCTATGTTAAGCGCTGCGGCAGTTCGGTTACAAATCTTAATTACTGATCAATGACTGATGGGTGATGGGCAGCATGGGATCCCTGGAGGGCTTTCTCAACCTGGATAAGCCGGCCGGGCTCACCTCCCACGACTGTGTGGCGGTGGTGCGGCGGGTCTTGCGCACCCGCCAGGTGGGGCATGGCGGCACTTTGGATCCGGCGGCAACGGGAGTTCTGCCCATTGCCGTGGGGCGGGCGACGCGCTTTTTGGCGTTTTTGTCGGGGGACAAGGTCTATCGGGCCACCTTTCGCTTTGGGCAGCGCAGCGACACCGACGATGCCGAGGGGCAGATCCAGGTGGGATCCCCTTGTCCGGAGCTGAGCCGCGAGCAGGTGGAGGAATGTCTGCGGGAGTTTGTCGGCGAGATCTGGCAGGTGCCGCCTCTTTACAGCGCCATCAAGCGGCAGGGGAAAAAGCTCTACGAGCTGGCCCGGGCCGGGGCAGAGGCGGCAGAACTGGGGCTGGAGCCGCGGAGAGTAGTGATTCGACACCTGCAGATCTTGGGCTGGCGCTCTGGCGAGTTCCCGGAAGTGGATCTGGAGATCGCCTGTGGCCCCGGCACCTACATCCGCGCCCTCGCCCGCGACGTGGGGGAGAAATTGGGCTGCGGAGGCTTGATGAGCCGCCTGCGACGGCTGCAAAGTGGCCCTTTTCGCAGCGAAGAGAGCCTGCCCCTGGAGCAGTGGCAGGGATCCGCCGATCCCGCTGCTGCCCTGTTGCCGATTGAGTGGGGATTTCGCAGTTGGAACTCAGTATTCTTATCTCCGGCTGAGGCGCAGCGCTGGCGACAAGGTCAGGCCATTCCTCTGGATCCGGCTCAGGCCACTGCCGAGACCCTGCGGGTCATGAGCGGAGAGGGAGAATTTTTGGGCTTGGGGCACAGCCAAGCAGGTCAGCTCAAGCCGCTGCGGGTGTTGCTGCCGGATCCCTAGAGCGTTGCAGAAAAGTTACATTTTCGTAACAACATCTGCCATTGGCTGAGGAGAAGGCGGGAAAGAACCCCCCGCATGCTAAACTTCTGGGGGCAAGCGGGGAGCTCGGAGCGCTGCCGGTGTTGGGCTCTGGCTCGATTTTCCAAGGTTGGCCTTTGGACGTTGCCGGCAAAATTCTCATCTCAAGCTACTTTTACATAGAGTTACAGGAAGGGAGTTGGGGATATGCGGGATGCCGTAACCACACTGATCAAAACCTATGACCTGGCCGGCCGCTACTTGGATCGGAATGCCATGGACGCGCTCAAGGCCTTTTACGATTCGGGTCTGCGGCGCATCCAGGCCGTGCAGGTGATTAACCTCAACTCGGTGGACATTGTCAAGACGGCTGCTGCGGCCATGTTTGCCCAGGTGCCGGATCTAATCCGTCCGGGCGGCAACGCCTATACCACCCGCCGCTACGCCACCTGTTTGCGGGACATGGACTACTTCCTGCGCTACGCTTCCTACGCCCTGGTGGCCGCTGATACCAGCATCTTGGACGAGCGCGTCCTGGCTGGTCTGCGGGAAACCTACAACTCCCTGGGGGTGCCGATTGCCCCGACAGTGATCGGGATCCAGAACATGAAGCAGCGCACCCTGGAGCTGCTCGGCTCCGACGAGGATTACAGCTTTGTGGCCGAGCCCTTCGATTACATGAGCGCTAAACTCAGCGAAACCGACATCTAACCTACTCGTCGGCGTAGGGATTGGCCGGCACCAGTATTGGCTCCACCTGATCGGCCAGGATCACCAACTGAGGCTGGCCATCCCGTTGCTCCACGGCCATCCGCCCTTCCAGACGCAGCCAACTGTCCGGAGCCAGTTCCTCCGAGCGGGGCCAGCGCACCGGCAAGCCGACCGGGTAGGCATCGGCAGCGCAGCAACTCACCAAAAAGCGAGCGATGACAAAGTGGTCAGGTTGCTCGTCAGGAACGACGAACCCCTGCACCTGCACCGGCTGGCCTTCATAGGTATAGGGATCCGGGTAGACATCCAGGGTGCGCACCCAGTCCAGCAGGGTGCGCTGGCGTGGATCAATCTTGGGACGAAAAGCCTGCGGCTGGCTGCGAGAGGCACCCAAATAGGGAGATACCCCCCGGTTGAGGGCCGTCTGGCTGGAGAGGGGACGGGGCTCGACCCAAAACCCCAGCAGCGCCGTCAGGATCAAGAGCGCCGCCCCCAGGCGCGACCCCAACAGGGAGACATGGCTTTCCGAGGGCGCGACTTTGGCCCCCCGCCACCGGCCAATCCCCAGGCCCAGCAGGCACAGGCCGGCCAGCAGAGCCACGTTTACATAGGCGGGGTTAATCAACAGCAGCAGGGTGCCCCGCCAGCGGTAGACGATGAGCAGGCTCCCCAGGAGCATCAGCCCAGCAGCATCCCAATAGGCTGGGTTACCCCAGCCGAGCCAGGAGCGCGATCCCAGGCCAGCTCTAGTTGCTTTTGACCGTGCCTTGCCGCCGAGAGAGCCAGAACCACCTGCGGGCATGGGCTACCGCTTGCCTCCACAACTCCGAAGCTTAGTTTAGGGCAAGGGATCCCTGGAGCGGTTCTCTTGGCTTATGCTACTAACCATTGTTCAGAGACCCCCTTGCCGGTGTATCCTCAGGAGCGCGGCGGCAATCGCGGGGCAGCAAGTCGAGCAAACCGAGCCTGAACACTTGAGAAGATGAAAGCCATCCTCATGAGCGTGCCGGGTGGGCCGGAGGTTTTGCAACTGCAGGAGGTGCCCGACCCGCAGATTCGCGGCGAGCGGGAGCTGCGTGTCCGCCTCAAGGCCGCCGGCGTCAACCCCATCGACACCAAGCTGCGGCGGCGAGGCACCTTCTACCCCGAGGAGATGCCGGCCATTTTGGGATGCGATGGCGCCGGCGTTGTAGAAGCCGTGGGATCTGGGGTCAGGCAGTTTCGGGTTGGGGACGAAGTTTACTTCTGCCACGGCGGCCTGGGCAGAGAGGCGGGGAACTACGCCGAGCTAATCGTGGTCGATGAGCGCTTCGTCGCTCCCAAGCCCAGAACCCTCAGCTTTGCCGAGGCTGCCGCCGCTCCCCTGGTGCTGATCACCGCCTGGGAAGCCCTCTACGACCGGGGACGGCTGCAGGCCGGCCAAAAGGTGCTCATCCACGCCGGGGCAGGGGGTGTTGGCCATGTGGCCGTCCAACTGGCCCGTCTGCGGGGATGCCAAGTGGCTACCACCGTGAGCACGCCGGAAAAGGCCGAGTTTGTCCGTTTGCTGGGGGCCAGCTTGCCCATCTTCTATCGCCAGACCGACTTTGTGCGGGCCGTTCTGGATTGGACGGAGGAGGAGGGAGTGGATCTTGCTCTCGATACCCTTGGCGGCCCAGTGCTGGAGCAGACCTTCCCTGCCGTGCGCGTGTACGGCGATCTCGTGACCCTGCTGGCGCCAGCTCCAGAGACCGATTGGCGGGTGGCCCGCGACCGCAACTTGCGAGTGAGCTTTGAGCTGATGCTCACCCCTATGCTGAAGAACCTCATCGTTGCTCGGCAAAACCAGGCGGAGATCCTCCGGCAGTGCGCCCGCCTCATCGACCAGGGCCAACTGCGCATCCGGCTCAGCCACACCTTTCCCCTGGCCGAAGCGGCTGCCGCTCACCGGCTGCTGGAACAGGGATCCGTTTTGGGCAAAATTGCCTTAACCATCTCCGACTAGGCATGCTGGAGGAGGCCCTGCCCAGATCCGAGTCTATGGCCGCTCCCCTCACCCCTCACCTGTTGGAGAACGAGAGCTTCTACGAGAATGCCCTCTGCTGGCTAGGGCGACCGCAGACGGCCTATCGGCTGCTGAGCGAGGCGGTTTTTCCGGCCATCTCCTCTTGGGTGCGGGGAGAGGTGGACAGCTACTCCTTCAATCACTGGCAGCCGGAGGACGTGCGCACCTTTCTCTACCCGGTGGTGGCTCTGGGAGACCAGGAGACCCTTGTTCTCGCCAGCGAGGCCCTGCTCCTCTGCGGCAGTGGCAACTACTACAACCCCTGTGACTTGGCCATTGTGGTCTTCGTGCAGCAGCCCCAAGAGCTGTTCAGCCAACTGATGCAGCGCATCCGCCGCGCCGAGGCCATCATCACCCGCGGGCCGGAGGTGCGCATGCTCTCTGAACAGGTGAGCCTGGCCAAGCGGGGGCGAGACTACATCAACACTAAGTATCTGGTCTGGCCCTACGCCCTCTCTGCTGCCGCTCAAGATACTTTGGTTAAACAGGGGATCAGCATTATCCGTCTTTCACCGCAAGCGGCCGCCCTGCCCTTGGGAGACTAAGCTGAGGGCAATTTGGAGGAAAATGGGGATCCCTGACTTTTCCGTCTCCATCTTTATGGCCGATGCCCACCTGCCGCCGCTAATCCAAGCGATGTTGGATCCGGGGTTTTACCCCCATCCGGTGCGGGAGCCGATTCAGCTCGTCCAAACCCACATTTCCTACATTTTCTTGACAGGGAACTACGCCTATAAGGTGAAGAAGCCTCTGGATTTTGGCTTTTTGAATTTCACCACCCTGGAGCGGCGACGCTACTTTTGTCAAGAAGAGCTGCGCCTGAACCAGCACGGAGCGCCAGGGCTTTATCTACAGGTGTTGCCCATTGTGCAAGCCGAGGGCCGGTTTCAGCTTGACGGCAGTGGCGAGCCCGTGGAGTACACCCTCAAAATGCGGCAGTTTCCTCAAGAGCAACTCTTTAGCAACCTCCTCGAGCGGGGGGAGCTGACGCCACTCTTAATGGAGGAGCTAGGACGGGTGGTGGCGGCCTTTCACGCCCAGGCGGAGACCAACGACTACATCCGCAGCTTTGGCCGGCCAGAGCAGGTGCGGCAGGCTTTCGACGAGAATTACGCCCAAACCCAGCGCTACATTGGCGGCCCTCAGACGGCAGATCAATATCGGGAGACCCAAGCCTACACGGATCGCTTTTTTGCCGAGCGACAGGAGCTGTTTTACCAGAGAATTGAGCAAGACCGCATCCGCGAAGGCCACGGGGATCTGCATCTTGGCAACCTCTGTTGGTGGGAAGGCCAGATCTTGCTGTTTGATTGCATTGAGTTCAACGAGGCCTTCCGCTTTGTGGATACGATGTACGACGTATCCTATGCAGTGATGGATCTGGATGCCCGCCATCGCCCCGATCTGGGCAACGCCTATTTGAACAGCTATCTGGAAGAGACAGGCGATTGGGAAGGACTCAAGATCTTGCCCATTTACCTCAATCGCCAGGCCTACGTGCGGGCCAAGGTCACCTCTTTTTTGCTAGACGATCCTGCCGCCTCGGAAGCTGCCAAAGCCAATGCCTTCCACGCTGCCGCCCGCTACTACCGACTGGCCTGGGAATACACGCTGCCCAAACAGGGGCAGTTGTTTCTGATGGCCGGCCTGTCGGGAGCGGGCAAAAGCACGGTGGCCCGCCACCTGGCCCGACAGCGAGGGGCCATCCACATCCGCTCCGACGCCGTGCGCAAGCATTTGGCTGGGATCCCTCTGCGGCAGCGAGGGGGGCCAGAGGTGTATACGCCCGAGATGACCGACAGGACTTATCGCCGCCTGGTGCAATTGGGAGTGGAGTTGGCCCGGGAAGGTTACAGCGTGATTCTGGACGCCAAGTTTGACCGGCAAGCGCTGCGGGGCATGGCAATTGAACAAGCCCAACGGTGCCGGATCCCGTTGTGCATCCTCTACTGCCACGCCCCTGAACCTGTCCTCCGCGAGCGGCTGCAACGGCGAACGCTCCCTGCTTCGAGCCTGGGTGAGCCGCTGAACCTCGCCGACATTGCCGATGCCACCGCCGATCTCCTTGCCCAGCAGCAGGCGCAGTGGCAGGATTTTTCCGAGGGGGAGCGGCGCTTGCTGCAGGTTTTGGATACCAGCCAAGATTGGCAAGCGCAACTGCAGCAGATCTAGGTCTCGACTCCAACTGACCAAGGTTACCGGCAAAGCGCATGCTGCCGTTTCCGGGTTAGAGGCTGACCGCAGCCCCTGCTGATCTCAGGCGGCGGTCAGGTGAAGAGTTTTTCTCTGGGAAGAGAGTTGGGCAAGAATCGAGGCGGTGCAGGAGGAGACCCCAGTGAGCGAGGTAACGGCTGAAGATTTACGCCTGATGTTTCTGTTTGAAGGCTTTTCCCCTGAGGTGCTCGAGCCGCTGGCCCGCCAGATGTTGCTGCGCTCCCACCCTGTTAACCAGGCCATCCTGCTACAGAACGACTGGGGCAACGCCGTCTATTTCATCCTGGAGGGTTGGGTCAAGATTCGCACTCACGATCTGGAGGGCCGGGAGGTTACCCTCACCATTCTTGGCCCAGGGGAGATCTTCGGGGAAATGGCCGCCTTGGACGAGGCGCCCCGTTCCAGCGATGTGATTGCCCTGACAGCCACCAAGGTCTGCTCTCTGTCGGCCCAGAACTTTCTGGCCCTTTTGGCTGCCGATGCGCAGGTTGCCATCCGCCTTGCCCAGCTCTTGTCGCGACGTTTACGGCAGATCAACCGTCGCCTGCAATTGCGGGAGGCCAGCAGCGTCGCTCGCGTCGCCGATATCCTGCTCTTCTTGGCGGAGTCCCGCGGGCGGGTCGGTTGCAAGGGGGTAGAAATTCCCAATTTGCCCCACCGGGAGCTGAGCAGCTTGAGTGGCCTGGCCCGGGAAACGGTTACCCGTGTCTTGTCTAAGCTGGAGCAGGAGGAGCTGATCCGCCGGGATCGGCAGCGGGACATCCTCTGCATCCCCCAGATGGATGCCCTGGAAAAGCTAATTGGCTAAAGCGAGGGTTGCCACCTGTTGCCAAAGGCCCTCTTGGCATTCTAAAATGATAGTCCCAGAGCCGGGATAGCTCAGTTGGTAGAGCAGAGGACTGAAAATCCTCGTGTCACCAGTTCGAGTCTGGTTCCTGGCATCTGCCAATAACAGGTCAAGATGGGCTCAGGGCTGCAACCTGAGCCTTTTTGTTGCCGGGAATTCCCAGTTCTTGCCTTTTGCGAAACCGCTTCTGCCGGCTCTATGGCAAAAATTAGTTCTCGCGGCGCACAGCGCTCTCGTGCCACCTGCCCAGTATCTTGTCCGACAAAGCGCTCAAGGCCACAAAGATCAGGATCCCTAGGCCGGTAACCAGCACCAAGGCGGCAAACATGCGAGGCACCTGCAAATTAAAGCTGGAGATCAAGATTTGGTAGGCGATCCCGGCCCGTTGCCCACCGGTGCCGGCGACAAACTCCGCCACCACGGCCCCGATCAAAGAAAGGCCGCCGCTAATGCGCAGACCTCCCAGGAAGTAGGGCAGGGCACTGGGCAGACGCAAGTAGATCAAGGTTTGCCAGCGATTGGCCTTGTACAGTTGAAACAGGTTGAGCAGGTTGTGATCGACACTGTTTAATCCCAGGGTGGTGTTGGAGATAATGGGGAAAAAGGCGACAATCCAAGCGCAAACCACCATCGCAGCAAAGGTGTTGTTGCGCAGCCAGATGATGATCAACGGCGCGATGGAAACGATGGGTGTTGTTTGCAAAATCACCGCATAGGGAAAGAGGCTGCGCTCAATCCATTTGCTCTGGGCAAACAAAATCGCCAGCAAAAGCCCCGAGACTGTGGCCAAAAGGAACGCCACCACCGTAATTTGTAGGGTGATCAAAAGGGAAGGGAAAAGGGATCCCCACTCCCGCACCAGGGTTTGCGCCACCAAAATCGGCCCCGGCAATAGATAGGGAGGCACCCCCGTCAGCCGCACGGCCACTTCCCAGCCCACCAGAAAAAGGATCCCGACGATCCCAGGGGCAATCACGTCCAGGTTGAACCACTTGCGCAGATCCAACCCTTGCCCAGAGGTCGGCGGCGCAGAGCCAGGTACCTTAGCCGCATCGGTGGGTTGGGGCCTGAGTTGTTCTTCCACCGCGCTGCTCAGCCGAGGCAGCTCCCCATCCAGCCAGAGCCCAAAGGGGCGCTCTGGCGCGCCAAGCAGGGATCCCAGCCAGCGAGACAGCCAATCGAGAAGGAAACTGAAAGGACTCAGCATAGGGTAGGGGGAATCAAGGGGCTCTAACACCGGGAATGCTGCCAAAGGGGGATCCCGTCAGCCCAGCCGTCCGGCGGAGAGGGGGCGCAGGCAGGGATCCCGCTCCGTGTCGTGCATGGCCTCCCGCAAACGGGTCGCGACCTCCCGGCAATAGTCGTTGTAAAGGGGCGAGGTGCGAAACTCTTCCGAGCGGGGGTAGGGCGCCTCAATGGGGATATCCGCCACCACCCGCCCTGGGCGGGCTGCCATCACCACCACGCGGTTGGACAGATAGACGGCCTCGTAAATGTTGTGGGTAACAAAAATCACCGTCCAGCGCTTCTCCTGCCACAACTCCAGCAGTTCGCCGTTCAGCTTGCTGCGGGTGATCTCATCCAAAGCACCAAAAGGCTCGTCCATCAGCAACACCTGCGGCTTGGTTACCAAGGCGCGGGCAATGGAAGCCCGCATGCGCATACCGCCGGACAGCTCGCGGGGAAAATGGCGCTCAAACCCCCGCAAGCCCACCAGGTGGAGGGCTTCCAAAACCTCTCGATCGGCTTTTGGCCGAGGCTCACCGGCCAACTTCAGGGGCAGGCGCACATTGTCCATCACCGTTGCCCAGGGCATGAGGGCCGGCTCCTGAAACACAAAGGCCAATTTGGGCTTCCCTTGGGAGGTGTTTTGCCCCCACTCGATAGAGCCGGTGGTTAGGTCACCTAACCCTGCGATCAGCCGCAGCACCGTGCTTTTCCCACAGCCAGAGGGCCCCACCAAGCTGACGAACTGCCCCTCCTGGATGGCCATGTTCATGTCTTGCAAAGCCACCGTGCCATTGGCATAGACCTTGCTGACATGGTTAAGGGTAATGACAGGGGCGGGCATGGCTCGCGGTTCCTAGAGCAGAGGGCAAAGGGATCCCTTCCCAATCCAGAAAGAGAAGGGCGCACATTACCATTAAAACAACACTATCTGTCGCCTCTGCTGCGGTAGGCACAGCTACACCCCCCGACCTGGTTTCCAGAGAGTTTCTCGGGCAAAACTTGCCAGTTGCCAACCCTGGCCCTCAACCCCGATCTGAGCGCCAAGCCGGTATGATAGTGCCGATCACCCCCTGGCCCCAGAATCTATGGGATCCCAATTTAAACGGGTTGCAGGCGCCGTTACCGCCCCGCGAGGGTTCCGCGCTGCTGGCGTGGCTGCTGGCCTCAAGCCCTCCGGCGCTGCCGATCTCGCCCTAATTGTTTCCGACTGCGAGGCGGTGGGGGCTGGCGTTTTCACCAGCAACCAGGTCAAGGCCGCCTGTGTTACCTACAACCAAGGGATCCTCGCCCAAGGGCAGCCGGTGCGGGCCATTCTCTGCAATGCCGGCCAAGCCAACGCCTGTACAGGAGAAGAGGGGGAGCGCAACAACGCCCAACTGGCCCTCTGGGTAGGAGAACGGCTGGGGATCCCGGCCCAACAGGTGCTCACTGCCTCGACAGGGGTGATCGGGCGGCAATTGGAAATGGCCAAAATCGAGGCGGCCCTGCCCCGCCTGATCGACAGCCTCTCGCCGACAGGAGGAGAGAGCGCCGCCCGCGCCATCCTCACCACCGACCTGGTGACCAAGAGTACAGCCCTGGAGGCCGAGATCGACGGCTACACCGTCAGGCTGGGAGGCATCGCCAAGGGATCCGGTATGATCCACCCCAACTTGGCGACGATGTTAGCTTTCCTAACCTGCGATGCAGCCGTGGATCCTCCCCTCTGGCAGCAGATCCTCAAAGAGGCGGTTGACCTCAGCTTTAACCAAATCACCGTGGACGGGGATACCAGCACCAACGACATGGTGCTGGCTCTGGCCAACGGCCAAAGTGGGATTCCCACCCTGCAAGCTGGCACGAGAGCTGCCCAAGCCCTCGCCGAGATGGTTGTCCAGGTTTGCATTCACCTGGCTAAGGCCATCGCCCGCGACGGCGAGGGAGCCACCAAGTTGTTGCAGATCCGGGTGCAGGGCGCCCCCAACGACAGGTCAGCTCGGCAGATAGCCCGTGTCATTGCCAGCTCTCCCCTGGTGAAGGCGGCAGTTTTTGGCAACGATCCCAACTGGGGCCGGGTGGCCGCCGCCGCCGGACGGGCTGGGATCCCCTTTGACAGCCGCCGCTTGGAGGTTCGCCTGGGGGATTTTCTGCTGCTGCAGGGGGGAATGCCTCTGGCTTTTGATCGCCAGGCGGCCTCTGAGTACCTAAAGAGAGGGGATCCCGTAACCTTTACGGTAGACCTCCACCAGGGATCTGGCCAGGGCGTTGCCTGGGGCTGTGACCTCAGCTACGACTACGTGCGCATCAACGCCGAGTACACCACCTAGACAGCCCGCGGCAGCCAGGAGCCCTAGAAGCTGAGGCTCTCCCAGGAGACGTTGATGTCTTCCAGGAGCAGCGACTTGTTGTAGATCTGCAGGATGATCAGCAAGAAGATGCCGAACAGCACCATAAAGACCGCCATCAAAGGCGTGGTGCCCCAGCCAGGGGCCACCTTGCCGTATTCCGAGTTGAGAGGACGCAGCAGATCGCCCAGTTTGGTACGAATCGCCATAGGTTCTCGCGATAGGTCAAAGAGAGGACAGGTTTGCCAACTTGGAGGTCAGCACGGCGGCAGATCCCAGCCAGACAACCTCCTTTTAAAATCACGCTAACAGAATCTGGTCACTCCCCTTTGCCGCCGGCAATGAATTGTAAACTTGTGTAATATGTAGGGAGATTCTCTCAGAACTGAAGAGCTAACCATGGAATCCACCCTTTCGCTGGTTGTGGCCATTGCGGCAATAACCATCTGCATCACCGCCTTTGCCATCTACACCGCCTTTGGCCCCCCTTCCAAAAACTTGCAGGATCCCTACGAGATGCACGAGGATTGAAGCCGGTTGTTGTGCGGTTCCGCTGCATGCCTGTTCGGTTGCCCTCCCGTCTCTCCTTCCACAAATACCAGGGGCTGGGGAACGACTTTATCTTGGTGGACAACCGCCACCAGCCGCAGCCCTGTCTGACGCCTGAGGAAGCCATTGCCCTCTGCAACCGCCGCTTTGGCGTGGGGGCCGATGGGGTTATCTTTCTGCTGCCGGGGCAGGAGGGGGCCGACTTCAGCATGCGCCTGTTCAACAGCGACGGCTCGGAGGCGGAGATGTGCGGCAACGGCATCCGCTGTTTGGCCCGCTTTTTGCAGGATCTGGGGATCCCTAGCCAGGACGGCGCCTACCAGATCCACACCTTGGCGGGGCGGATCGTGCCGCAGGTGCGGCCCGATGGCTTGGTAACAGTGGACATGGGGATCCCTCGCCTCTTGGCCGGGCAGATCCCCACCACGCTGGCCAAACCAGAGGAAAAGGTGGTGCGGCAGCCCCTGCAGGTAGGCGGGCGGGAGTGGGCGGTGACGGCGGTGAGCATGGGCAACCCCCACTGTGTGGTCTTTTTGGAAGAAGGGAGATCCCTGGAAGAGCTGGACTTGGCAGCTGTGGGCCCCCTGTTTGAGCATCATCCGGCCTTTCCTGAGCGCACCAACACCGAATTTGTGCAGGTGCTCAGCCCGACTCGTCTGCGCCTACGGGTTTGGGAGCGGGGAGCAGGGGCAACGCTGGCTTGTGGGACGGGTGCCTGTGCTGTTTTGGTGGCTGCTGTTTTGGAGGAGCGCGCAGAATCGCAAGCTACAGTAGAACTGCCGGGAGGCAATCTGGAGATTCGCTGGGATCCGAGCACACAGCACGTGTGGATGACCGGCCCTGCCCTACACGTCTTCAGCGGCACCACTGCCGAGTGAGAGATCTCAGGATCCCAAACCCAGCAAGAGAAAGGCGAGCAGGGCGAGGATCCCGCGGGCCACGCTCCAGCCCTGCCGCCAGATCAGCGCCACCGCCAGGCCCAATAAGACCAAGCCCAAGCCCAGGCCAAGGCGGAGAAATAGAGGGTGTACAAACTGGCTGAGGGAGCGTTTGAGCCAGGGGAAGATCACCCCCAAGGCGAAGGCCAGTCCTACGGGGATCCAATCGATCCAACCTGTCTGCTCCCAGCCCCCCAACAGGTAAAAGCCGCCCAGACAAAGGCCCAGGCAGAAAAACAGCACCCGCATGCCGGGATAGTCTTGTCGATAGTTGAAAGCAAGGCTTCGGAGCTCCTTGGGGTGGGCCAAGACCAATGGCTCTACAGCAAAGCTTTCGCTCCACTCCGGCGCTTCTTCAGTTTGTCCGCGGCACCAAAGGTAAACGTTGACCTTGCGCAACCCTTGCAGCAGAGAGGCTTCCACCGCACTGCGCACCACCTCCATCACCTGCAGGGTATCCACCACATCGCCCGGCAGCCGTTCCAGCAGCACGTTGAGAACAGGCCCCTTCAGCTCGGCTCGGCCAAACAGCCGCAAGTTGGCAAGCTTGTAATCGAGGATTTGGTTCAAGATTTTGAGCTGGCGGCGCATGGGATCCCGCGAACAGAGAGCCGTCGTTCGACCGGTTGACTTCAAGCTTCAACATGACCGGTATGACCAGTTTAATGGCTTGGGCCAGAGCAGCAGAAAAGAGGCGTTGCCGGTGTGAAAGGGAAGTGGGACTATCCCATGAGGGTGCGAATGCACCGGCGAATGCTGAGGTTGGATTGCTCCAAGTCGGCAAATCCGCTCAGAAGAGTTCCCTGGCCGTCCAAAAGCAGCAAAGCGGCCTGTTGGCGAAAATTGATCCCAGGCAAAGCTGCAGCGGCTATTTCTTGCAGCTTCTGGATGGTTGCTCCCTCAAAATCGACCGAGACATACACAAACGGAGAAACCAGGCGGGGATCCGTCGGTACACTCTCCCGGATGGCCTGCAAAACCAAGTGGCGCACCAGCAGCAGCCCCCTGCCATCCACCAGCACGATCTGGCGCAGCCGAGGGTTTTGCCCAAACTCCAGGGCCAAACTTTTGGAGAGGGCTTCCGATTGCGAGCGGGTTTGGCTGTTGGTCAGGATCAGCGCTTGAATGCCCTCATACCGACTTAGGTCAAGCCGATCCCCAGAAACGCTTTCCACCTTGAGGTCAAGAGATGTTTTGGGGTTGCCGTTGCTGGGGCAGTTGCCAGCTTGGGCGGGATCGAACGCACCTTGAGAAAGCAGGGCAAGGGTGGCAAACCCCAAAGCCACAAGTCTCTTTTGAACGCAAAGCCAGCAGCGGTTAGCCGGGGCACAGCAGCAGGACAGCACTCGGTTCATGGCGGGGAGCTCTGGAGCGGGCCGGCCAAATCTTAACCGATCTTCATCTTTGGTGCTCCAAAATGCCCTCTGGGCTTCTCATCCCCATTGGGTTGGTGCCCATAATGGAAGGCAGTTTCTGGTTTGCTGGCCATGACTCACGCCTCTTTGCTGGATGCCCTCAACCCTTCTCAACGGCAAGCGGTGCAACACTTTTGTGGCCCGCTGCTGGTGGTGGCGGGGGCAGGTTCCGGCAAGACGCGCGCCCTCACCCACCGCATTGCCTACCTGGTTCGCCACTATCGGGTGGATCCAGGAGAAATTTTGGCCGTGACCTTCACCAACAAGGCCGCCCGTGAGATGAAAGAGCGCATTGAGCAGCTCTTTGCCGAACAAGAAGCTCAAGAACAATTTGGGATCCCCTTAGAGGAATTGGAGCCGGCCCAAGTCACCCGGCTGAAATCCAGCGTTTACCATCGGCTGATTAAACCCCTTTGGATCGGCACTTTCCACAGCTTATTTGCCCAGATCCTGCGCCTGGAGATCGAAAAATATCAGGATCCCAAGGGACGAAAGTGGACTCGCAACTTCTCGATTTTCGATGAATCGGACGCCCAATCCCTGGTTAAAGAGATTGTAACTAAGCAACTCAACTTAGATGAGCGCAAGTTCGATCCAAGATCGGTGCGCTATGCCATTAGCAATGCCAAAAATCAAGGTTGGACCCCTGCCGATCTGGAGCGCCACCAGCCCAATTTCCGAGGTCGCATCCTGGCTCAGGTTTACGAGCTCTACGAAGATCAACTGGCGGCCAATAATGCCCTCGATTTCGACAACTTAATTTGGATCCCGGTGCAACTTTTCCGCCAAAATGAGCAGGTTTTGGCCTACTGGCACCAGCGCTTTCGGCACATCTTGGTGGACGAATACCAAGATACCAACCGCACCCAGTACGAGCTGATCCGGCTCCTGGCCACCAACGGCGAGACCCGCCGCTCCGAGTGGGACTGGACCAATCGCTCCCTCTTTGTGGTGGGCGATGCAGATCAAAGCATCTATCGCTTTCGGGGGGCCGATTTCACCATTTTGCTGGAGTTTCAAGAGACCTTTGGCGATGGCCTGCCGGACGACGATACCCGCACCCTGATCAAATTGGAAGAAAACTATCGCTCCACCGCCACGATTTTGCAGGCGGCTAACGTCCTGATTGAGAAAAACACCGAGCGCATCGATAAAATTCTCCGGCCAACTCGCCCCCCCGGCCATCCCATCGTTTGCTACCAGGCGGAGGACGAAATGGCCGAGGCCGAGTTTGTGGTCAATACCATCCGGCGATTACACAGCCAAAATCCCAACTCTTCCTGGGGAGATTTTGCCATTCTCTACCGCACCAATGCCCAATCTCGCCCTTTTGAAGAGGTTTTGCTGCGGTGGGGGATCCCTTACACAGTGGTGGGGGGGCTGCGATTTTACGATCGCAAAGAGATTAAGGATGTGCTGGCCTATTTGCGGGTTGTGCTCAACCCTGCCGATTCTTTTAGCCTGTTGCGCATTATCAATGTGCCGCGGCGGGGCATCGGCAAGTCCACTCTGGACAAGCTAAGCGAAGCGGCGGCTGCCTTAAATGTGCCCCTGTGGACTATCCTCAGCGACGAGGCCTCTGTTACCAACCTGCTGGGGCGTTCGGCCAAGCCGGTTCTCCAGTTTGCCCAGCTTATCCAGCATTGGCACAGACAGATGGCCCAGGTTTCGGCTGCCGCCCTTCTGGAGGGGCTGCTGCGGGATTGCGGCTATCTGGAAGATCTCAAGGCCCAGGGCACAGAAGAGGCCGAGGAAAGGATCGCCAACGTGATGGAACTCTACAATGCCGCCCGCCAATTTGAAGAAGAACAGGAGGATCCCAGCCTCGAGGCTTTCTTGAGCAATGTGTCTTTAGCTTCCGATTTGGACACCCTTCAGGAGGGAGCTGAGAAAGTTTCGCTAATGACGTTGCATGCTTCCAAAGGGCTGGAGTTCCCGGTGGTGTTTTTGGTGGGGTTGGAACAAGGCCTGTTTCCCAATTTTCGCGCTTTGGAGGATCCTGCCGCGCTGGAAGAAGAACGGCGCCTCTGCTACGTGGGCATCACCCGCGCCCGCGAGCAATTGTTTGTCTGCCACGCCAGCGAGCGGCGGCTCTACGGCAACCGCGAGCCCGCCATCCCTTCCCTATTTTTGAGTGAGCTGCCCCAAGAGCTGATCCAATGGGAAAAAGGCAGGGGGCTTTCGTTCTCCGCCGACAACACGGCTGCGGCCACGCCCAAAGCAAAGGCTGCTCGCCGCCAAGGCCGTTCCTCCCAGTGGGCCGTTGGGGATCGCCTGCAACATCCCCAATTCGGACAGGGGCAAATTACCCACGTGTTCGGCAGCGGCGAACGGATCACCCTGGCGGTGAGGTTTCCCGCCATCGGCCAGCAGAAAATCTTGGATCCCCGCATCGCGCCCATTCAAAAGCTCAGCTAGCTGGCTGGGCTCGAAACCGCTTTGGAGATGGATGGCGTAGCGGTATGGGTCTCATCCTTTTTTGTAGGTGCCTTGATCTCGCCCAGAACTTGCTTGGAATAAGGCGGCTTGGCAGGGATCCCTTTTGTCTTGACACTCCCACCCAGGGGATTCTTACGCAGTCCACAAAAGAACCCGTAACGGCGTTGTCAAAGCGCCTCTAGACAGTTCCTGAAGGCAAAGCCCCAAGGTTCTGCTGACTTTCTTAAGCACAGGTTGGCGGCAGCCTATCACATCGGCAGCCCCCCAGATAGGCGCATGCAACAAGCAGCCCGATGCTATGGCCTGGAGCTGCAGGGCAAGGCCCGCCAGATCCAACCCGCCGACCTGCGCGAGTTCGATCTGATCCTGGCCATGGATCGACAAAATTACCGCGACATTCTCAGCTTGGATCCCCAGGGAAAATATGCCGAGAAAGTGCGCCTGATGTGCAGCTATTGCCGCTCTCATTCTGACGAAGAAGTTCCGGATCCCTACTACGGGGGTGAGGCTGGATTCCATTACGTGATCGAGCTGCTCTGGGATGCCTGTAGCGGCTTGCTGGAATCCCTGGTTCCCGGGATCCAATGCCCACCGTTGCCCCCCCGTGCTTGAGAGCTTGTGTGTTTACTTATAGTCAATTCAAATGGCGATGAGACGGTAGCCAGTACAATAGCTCCGTTTGCGATAGTCATTCCGAACAAGTTTGGGACATTTGCCCTGCCTTCGATCTCTAACCGGCCAACACAAACATACCCCTTGTCTGTCTCCCAAAGCAGACTAGGGGAACCTGGGATCCCCAAGTTGCTTTCCTGCAGTCTGAAACAACCATATATCCTGGCCCAGAGGGATCCTCATCTAACTTAATTGCCTCTATTTCCGATCTTACTCTGTTCTGCCAATCTCTAGAAGGCACGAACCACCTCCCGGAGAACGGATTCTTGCAGATAGGGCTTGAGGGAGTCAGGCGTACCTAGATCAACCGGACTCTCTAAAATTTCCTCTAGATATCGTTTCAAGCGTACAAAAGTGAACAATCCAACTGGACGGTCAAGCTCTACTAGCAGATCGATATCACTGTCTGTTTGCGCTTCATCCCTTGCTACTGAACCAAAGAGCATTAGAGACTTTACGCCAAAGTCCTTCAGAGTGTTCTGGTGATTTGTCAGTAATGTAAGGACTTCCTGTTTTTGCATTACCCAACCTGCAATGAAAAGAAAAGTCCATTAGGAATTATAGCTCACCTATTTCCTCTCAATTACGACTCAAACAAAGATTCATAACGCTTTGCAGGTCGCAGGCACAGTTGAGCCGAGGCACACCTTGCAGAGGACAGGGATCCCTGGGTTTCCGCAATGAGGGCATTTGAGCTTGCTCATCATCTTGTCTCTGGGTACATCTAACGGCACGCACATCTTGCCTTGCCATTAACAGCCAGTTCAAGAAACTTGTCGTCTTTGGGATCACGACACGTCGCCACGCGCTCTACAATCTCCACCAAGACGCCATCTCTAACAAAAGTGCTCAAGAACTCCATCCGTTCTTCCTCGGTTATATACCTTTCAAATCCTTTGCGCCGCAGGACATCGCTCAATTCTTCAACGGTCACACGTGAGATAAGCAATTTGCCTCTCTGTGTTGCCCTGTCAAAGACTTGACGAGTGACAGGACATCTCAACAGGAGCGCACTGATAACAACATTGGTATCAAAAACAAAGCATGGTTCATTCGACATTCAGCAGAGATTCCAGTATCTCAGGAGTTAAGCCACGCTCCTGTGCTTTTTGGCTGACTTCATCTATGACAACCTGAAGGGGACGCGGTGGTACGATGAGGTCGCGCAGCCAAAGGTTAAGTAACAACTAAAACTTTCTTTGCAGGTCAGCAGGAATTTGACTGTAAAGTCTCGCTGTATCTGCATCCAGAGGAATGGTAATCACTGTGTTCATCTTTCCAACTCCTCGATGTTGGATATTATTACACTTGAGATTAAGTCGCGCTGGCTAACGCCTTAACTCACCCGCCACCCCAAATCCGGGATCCCAGCCAATAACCTATCCCAAGGTCGGGTGCAGTGACTTGTTATGTTGAGTGACTCTCCCTCCCTAAAGGTATCAGGATCCTCAGTGACCAGCCCCCAGGGATCCCTACCCAATCACTGACTTTCTACCAAGGCTGGCAACATAATGACAATGATTTGGGATGAGGCTCGCGCTATATCGAGATTTCTGAGCTTGGTTGAGGGATCCATTTTTTTGCTTATTGTATTGAGTACATTGAATTGAGACCATTAGAATTGAGCATAGGAAAGCCAAACTATAGTTCTTCACCTGACAAAAGTGGTTCAAACTCTTTATATGCTTGATAATTACGAAAATGTCGAGCATAAATTTCTGCTCCATCAAGATCGACATCATACAAAACTTGATTCAGTTCAATTCAATTCAACTCACATCAACAATATACTTTAACTTCCACGTTATTGAGTCACCTACTTCATTATTAAATGTACATGTATGAGCGTTTGCATATTCCTGGGCTTTCTGATTTGCTTCTTCTAGAGAACTAGCCTTTATTAGCATAAAACTCTCTTCAAAAAGAGTTTTATAGTCTGGCGATGATGATGAAGATTCATAAACTAACACAGCGATATAAACGTTTATGTCTTGACGATCCATTCTGATTCTCCAACTATTTCAAAAATCCGCGATCATTTAACAGCTTCCACGCTTTCTTGTAGTTTGCGGCATTTCCCGCCTTTATGTTGCCAAGTGTTTCGTTCAAAAGCTCTCCTGGAAATTCTTGTCTGATTGATGCTTTTCGGCATTTGCTAATGAAGCTATCAGCAATGTCACCCAAATTGTTATTAGCAACACAGTCGGCAGACGGACAACTGGCGGTGTAGAAAGCTGGATCCGCTGAGGATAGGGATCGCTCTACGGATGGGGCACAGGGATCCAGGGCAGGCAGATAACAGCTATCTTCTACCTTCAGGCAGATAACAGCTATCTTCTACCTTATTGCAGGCACATCCCGGCGGTTGATGGCACTTCAAGTTGACGTTGATGCAGCTATTGCCACAGGCTTTACCCGTCACACATCGACGACAACAGGTACTGCAATCGACGGGATCACCTGGCTGTGACCGTTCTACCCTAATGATGGACAGTGATGGATCCGAGTTAATAGTCGAAGCAGTCCGAGATCCACTGCCACAACCCACAAATAGGAGCAGCGATAACAGTATTAGAAAAAACTGTGCGAGCTTAAATGGTTGAGCTTTCATACAATGAGATCCATCAGTTTGCTTCACTCGTGCTAATTGAGAGGACAAGGTATCGATGACAAGAGTTTTAGAATCTTGACTTGTCATGTCAATGGAATCCCTTTCTTTAGCAACGAGTCTTGATTAGGGCTGGCAACATAACGGTTTGCGCATCACCCGCAGGCGAGCCGAGCGCAGCGAGGCGAAGCCTGTCGGGTGCATGCGCGTGTTAGCCGCCGCTTACTTCCTGGAATTCACTTCTGATCTTCTCGTGCTGACAATAAACCCAACTTTGCTAATCGGGAACGAATTGCACTTGGCTGCCTTTGAAAGAATGTTGCCAATTCGACGATGCCAATTCCTTCATGATATTTTGTCTTCAATCGCTCATCTTCGTCAGATGTCCACCGTTCGTAGGCCTTTGGATACTTTTGCCTTATGTTATCGAGATTGTATGTTTTGCTCTTGACACCCAAAAACTGCAATGCTTTCTGCAAGCCTTCGGTGAACATTTCCAAATGCTCTTCAAAAATCATCACCCTGCTGTGATCGTAACTTGTACCCGTCTGCCGTGACTCACTAATGACCAGATATTTAGTTCCATCTTTGGCTTCTTTTACATCAAAAAAATAGGTGCGACTGCCTGCCACAATTTTATGGGTGAAAAGCTCTTTCTTTTCTTCGTTATTCACTGATGCTCTTCTCCTATCTTTCTTCTCGCAGACAAATGCCAGAGTTTGCTTTGACATTTACGCTGGTGTCAGACCTGTCTCAAGGCGGCTAACATGTGTTTCTGCAGCTAGATGACTGATAATCACCTAAGAAGCAGACTTTTCCATCGCCTAGTCCATCGCCTAGTGTAATGCTGCCCTAATTTGTCTGTATAGTCAACATTTTGAGCGATAATTACCTCCAAAGGGTTTTTATCTGGCTGAATGAGCATTAACACACCTATACCTAGACCCAGAAAGCTCCTGGAGCAAGTCAGCTAGAAATCGCAGGAGCCTCGCACTGTACTCATAAAGTCAGTGTCGGGAGGAATGTGCGACTTCACTTGCCTTGTGCTACAATAACATTGCGGGCACCAGAAACGGTTATTTAAGGCACTGGTAACGGTCGATTGGGGCTGCTGTAAACCAGCCTAGAGGTTCGGGCCTGTTTTGTTCTCTGGTAGAGCAGAGCAGGCCCAGGGCTACTAAAAGCCTACTCTGTATCGCTAAAGCGGTACGGAGTCGGGTAGTTTACTTGCCACACCTTCCGCCATAGTTTTGCCACTCATCTCCTGCAAAACAGCTACGACATCCGCACCGTCCAAGAATTGTTGGGCCACAAAGATGTCAAAACCACCATGATTTACACCCATGTGCTGAATAAAGGCGGGCGCGGGGTGAGAAGTCCATTGGATCCTTAGAAGGGGACGCTCTCTGGGGAAGGGATCCTCTTCCCCTTTACAGTACCTCAGCGATCATTGCGAATTGTTACGACCTTGCCGTCATACCCCCGGCAGGGATCCGTTTCTCTGGTAGAACGGGAAACAGACAATAGGGGATCCTGCCTATCGCGTCAGCGGGACGGAGTCCTTTCGCGTCAGCGGGACAGAATCCTTTCCCCGGTTTACCCAATTTTTGCATTGCACAAGGGAGAGCGACCGCATGTTTACTCTGGTTAAGCCCATCACCCGCCACGTGGCCCCTGACGAGCTAGGGGGGCGCCGACTGATGAAGGTGGTGTACGTGGTGTTGGAGCCGCAGTATCAGAGTGCTCTGACAGCAGCGGTGCAGCGCATCAACGCCCGCAACCCCAAGCTGGCGGTGGAGCTGTCTGGCTACTTGGTGGAGGAGCTGCGGGATCCCTCGGGGTATGAGGCTTTTCGGCGGGATCTGGAAACGGCCAATGTCTTTATTGGATCCTTGATCTTCATCGAGGACATTGCCCAGAAGGTGGTGCAGGCGGTAGAACCCCTGCGGGAGCGGTTGGATGCGGTGGTGGTGTTCCCCTCCATGCCGGAGGTGATGCGCCTGAATAAGCTGGGATCCTTTTCTATGGCGCAACTGGGCCAGTCCAAGAGCGCCATCGCCCAGTTCATGCGCAAGCGCCAGCAGGGATCCAACTTCCAGGAGGGGATGCTGAAGCTGTTGCAGACGCTGCCCAAGGTGCTGAAGTACCTGCCCTTTGACAAGGCCCAGGATGCCCGCAACTTCATGCTTAGCTTCCAGTACTGGCTGGGCGGATCCCGCGAGAACCTGGAGAACTTTTTGCTGATGCTGGCGGATCGCTACCTGCCGGGGATGCGGGATCAGGTCAAGTTTGCCGAGCCGGTCACCTATCTGGAAATGGGCATTTGGCACCCGCTGGCGCCGCAGATGTTTGCCAGCCTGGCGGAGTATTGGGATTGGTACAACGCCCGCGAGGATCTGCCAGAGGAGGTGAAGGATCCCTTGGCCCCCTGCGTGGGTCTGGTGCTGCAGCGCACCCACCTGGTGACGGGGGACGATGCCCACTACGTGGCCATGGTGCAGGAGCTGGAGTCGCGCGGGGCGCGGGTGGTGCCAGTGTTTGCCGGCGGCTTGGACTTTTCCAAGCCGGTGAACGAGTTTTTCTGGAACGAGCAGAAGACGGCGCCAATTGTGGATGTGGTGGTGTCGCTAACCGGGTTTGCCCTGGTGGGCGGGCCGGCGCGGCAGGATCACCCCAAGGCGGTGGAAGCGCTGCAACGGCTGAATCGTCCCTACATGGTGGCGCTGCCCTTGGTGTTTCAATCGACGGAGGAATGGGCTGCCAGCGACCTGGGGCTGCACCCGGTGCAGGTGGCTCTGCAGATTGCCATTCCCGAGCTGGACGGGGCCATTGATCCCATCATCCTCTCAGGGCGGGACGCGGCCACCGGCAAAGCCCATGCCATGCAGGATCGGATTGAGTTGATCGCGGCGCGGGCGATTAAGTGGGCCAACCTGCGACGTAAGCCCAAGCTGGAGAAGAAGATCGCCATCACCGTTTTCAGCTTCCCGCCGGACAAGGGCAATGTGGGGACAGCAGCCTACTTGGATGTATTTGCCTCTATTCACCGGGTGATGCAGGCGCTGGCCCACAACGGCTATGACCTGGGGCCAGAGCTGCCCAAAACGCCGCAGGAGCTGATGGAGTCCATCCTGCACGATCCCCAGGCCCAGTACGCCAGCCCGGAGCTGAACGTGGCGGCCAAGCTGTCGGTGCGGGAATATGAGGCCCTGACGCCCTATGTCAAAGCCATTGAGAAATACTGGGGGCCGGCGCCGGGGCACCTGAATACCGATGGGCAAAATCTGCTGATTTACGGCAAACACTTTGGCAACCTGTTCATCGGGGTGCAGCCCACCTTTGGCTACGAAGGGGATCCCATGCGGCTGCTCTTTTCGAGATCGGCCAGCCCCCACCACGGCTTTGCCGCCTACTACACCTACCTGGAAAAGGTTTGGAAGGCCGACGTGGTCATCCACTTTGGCACCCATGGCTCTTTGGAGTTCATGCCGGGCAAGCAGATCGGCATGTCGGGCGAGTGCTACCCGGACAATTTGATCGGATCCCTGCCCAACTTGTACTACTACGCCGCCAACAACCCCAGCGAGGCCACCATCGCCAAGCGGCGCGGCTATGCTTGCACCATCAGCTACCTGACGCCGCCGGCAGAAAACGCCGGCCTCTACAAGGGGCTGCAGGAGCTGCGGGAGTTGATCGGCTCTTACCAAAGCCTGCGGGAAGGAGGACGCGGCATTCAGATTGTCAATGCCATCTGCGACAAGGCGCGCCTGGTCAACCTGGACAAGGATGTGGAGCTGCCCCAGGTGGATGCGGCCCAGCTCACCCTGGAAGAGCGGGACACGGTGGTGGGCAAGCTCTACGCCAAGCTGATGGAGATCGAGTCGCGGCTGTTGCCCTGTGGCCTGCATGTGATCGGGGCGCCCCCCACGGCGGAGGAGGCCATCGCTACCCTGGTGAGCATCGCCAGCATCGACCGCCCGGAAGAAGGGATCCTCGGCCTGCCGCGCATCCTCGCCCAGAGCCTGGGCCGAGACATCGACGAGCTCTACCGCAACCGGGATCGGGGGCACCTGGCGGATACAGAGCTGCTGGATCGCATCAACAAGGCCTGCCACAAGGCGGTGGCGGCCCTGGTGCAGGAGCAAACCGACGCCCAGGGGCGGGTCTCGCGGGTGGCCAAGCTCAATTTCTTCAACATGGGACGGCAGGCGCCCTGGCTGGTGGCCCTGAAGGAGGCGGGCTATCCGCAGGTGGATCCAGACCTGCTCAAGCCTTTGTTTGAGTTTCTGGAAGAGTGCCTCAA
This sequence comes from Synechococcus sp. 'PEA 65AY6A-5F PE A', assembly GCF_047462575.1. NCBI lineage: Bacteria > Bacillati > Cyanobacteriota > Cyanophyceae > Synechococcales > Synechococcaceae > Synechococcus > Synechococcus sp. 'PEA 65AY6A-5F PE A'. The sequence continues at coordinate 9,914 of NZ_JAOALE010000028.1, read as the reverse complement.
GCAAATCACGGCCGATTGTGAGCTGGGATCCCTGCTTCGCGCTTTGGAAGGGGAGTACATCCTGCCGGGGCCGGGCGGGGATCCCATCCGCAACCCCGCTGTGTTGCCGACGGGGCGCAACATCCACGCCTTGGATCCCCAGTCTATCCCCACGGCAGCGGCCATTAAGTCGGCGGAGATGGTGGTGGAGCGGCTGCTGGCCCGCGAGCTGAGCGCCAACGGCGGCAGGTACCCGGAAACCATCTCGGTGGTGCTCTGGGGCACGGACAACATCAAGACCTACGGCGAGTCGCTGGCGCAGGTGCTGTGTTTGCTGGGGGTGCGTCCCCAGCCGGATGCCCTGGGGCGGGTGAACAAGGTGGAGCTGATCCCCTTGGAGGAGCTGGGGCGGCCCCGCATTGACGTGGTGGTCAACTGCTCCGGCGTGTTCCGGGATCTCTTTGTCAACCAAATGGCCCTCCTCGACCGGGCGGTAAAGCTGGCGGCCCTGGCCGATGAGCCGCTGGAGCTGAACTATGTGCGCAAGCACGCTCTGCAGCAGGCCAAGGAGCTGGGGCTGACGCTGGAGCAGGCGGCAACGCGGGTCTTTTCCAACGCTTCTGGCTCCTACTCGGCCAACATCAACCTGGCGGTGGAAAACAGCTCCTGGGAGGACGAGAGCGAGCTGCGGGAGATGTACCTCTCGCGTAAGTCCTTTGCCTTCGGATCCAATCTGCCCAACCAGCAGATGCGGCAGCTGTTTGAGGCCAGCCTGAAGACGGTGGACGTGACCTTCCAGAATCTGGATTCGTCGGAGATCAGCCTGACGGATGTCAGCCACTACTTCGATGCGGATCCCACCAAGCTGGTGCAGAGCCTGCGCCCGGACGGCAAGGCCCCCTCGGCCTACATGGCGGATACCACCACGCCCAGCGCCCAGATCCGCACCCTGAGCGAGACGATCCGCCTCGATGCTCGCACCAAGCTGCTCAACCCCAAGTGGTACGAGGGCATGCTCAAGCACGGCTACGAAGGGGTGCGGGAGATCGCCAAGCGGCTGGTGAATACCTCCGGCTGGTCGGCCACGGCGGGAGCGGTGGACAACTGGATCTACGAGGAAACCAACGAGACCTTCATCAAGGACGAGGCGATGCGGCAGCGCCTGATGAACCTCAACCCCCACTCCTTCCGGCGCATCGTCGGCACCCTGCTGGAGGTGCACGGGCGTGGCTACTGGCAGACTTCCCAGGCCAACATCGAGCGCCTGCAGGAGCTGTACCAAGAAGTGGAAGACCGGATCGAGGGGGTGGAGTAGAGGCCAAAAGGGATCCCTGCCGATCGTTGCCGTTGCCACTGGAAGAGGGGTGAGGGAGTTCTACCCCAGCAACCCCGACCAGCGTAGGTAGGCCTCGATTAGGGGGGATCCCGCCAAGGCGGCCACGGCGCCGCCTAGAGCCAAGTAGGGGCCGAAGGGGATGGGTTTGCCCAGGCGGGCCCTTTCCCCGGCCATGGCCAGCAGGCTGCCCAGCAAACCAAGCCCAGAGCCCAAGATGAGGGCCACCAACACCCCTTGCCAGCCCAGCCACATGCCGATCAGGGCCAGCAGCTTACCATCTCCTCCGCCCATGGCCTCCCGCCGCAAAACCCAACGGGCGACAAAGCCAATGCCTTCCAACAGCCAGATGCCCAGCACGGCGCCCGCGATCCCGGCCACCAGTGACCAGCCCATGGCGGCCAGGGATCCCGACCCTTCCAGCCAGGGCAGCGCCAGGCGGGCCAGCAGCCCCGCCAGCAGGCCGGAGCGGGTGAGCGACTCCGGCAGCCAAAACGTATCCAGGTCAACCAGGGCCAGCGCCAGCAGCCAGCCCAACAAGACACAGGTGAGGAGCCCGCGGGGAGAAAATCCCAAGATGGCGATGCTGAGGCCGAACAGCCCCATGGTCAAGGCTTCAACGGCAGGGTAGCGCCAGCTAATCTGCGCCCCGCAGTGGCGGCAGCGGCCCCGCAGCAGGAACCAGCCCAGAATGGGGATGTTCTCCATCGGGCCCAGGGGCGTCTTGCAGTGGGGACAATGGGAGCCGGGATGGAGCAGAGAAAGACCTTGCGGCAGGCGATAGACCACCACATTGAGAAAGCTGCCCACACAGGCCCCCAGCACCAACACCAGCACCCAGACCAACAGGCGCAGCTCCCAGGTGCTGGCAAGGAAGTCCACCATCGCAGCCGTCCACAGGGAGAAAAAGAGGCTTGCTCTGCTATCGTAGGCGCCTAGGCTCGGCTTGGGCAGAAGGGCCTCAGCGGAGCGGCTCCAACTGCTGCAGCGGAATGAAAGTTTCTTGGGGCAGCAGGATGGGAAACTCAGAAAAGATCAGATCCCCTCGCAGGGTACGGCGATGGATGACCACGCCCCGCGGCGGCTGCTCCAGCACCTCCGGTCGATACTGCAAATGGTATTGATAGATCTGGCGAGCTGCTTGCAGCAAAGCGCTGTCCATGTGCGGTTTCCCCACCTCGCAAAGCCCACTATCACCCTAACGACCCTGCCAAGATTCTCTGGGATCCCTAACGTTCTGTCCGCGCCTTTTGAGCATTTTTAGAAACGCTTAAGCTTCCTTAAGAGCGGCGGATCCCTTGAGCTAGACGCTCACTCCTTTGACCAGAGGCGGGCCGATCCGCCTCGCCTCTCGGTAGCTTAAACCCTAGGATATCGCCGTCAAGAGCCAGTGGGCCATCTTTCCCAATTCTTAAACTTGCAAGAGGAAGGATCTGGAGGGTGCGTTGCCCATCTGGCGGGAGCATGCGGCTGGTGGCGAGCGCCAGCCCTAGGCCGGATGCAGTTTGCCTCTGTCTTGCGGGGTCGGCAACCGGTCAAGGTTAAGACAACGCCATGGATCCCGCCTGAGCGCGAGAGTACAGTGGGGGCAAAAGCGCTGAAGAGGGATGGAGAGAACCTATCTGCTGGGGCTGGGCTGGATCCTGGGCCTGTTGCTGCGGGCCTGGCCGGCGGCGAGCGGCTGGGGCTGGGGGATCCCGCTGGCTTTGGGATTGGCGGGATCGCTGCTGTACCGGCGACGACCGCGCTTGGCCCGCACCTGGCTGGCGATGGGGCTGGTGGGGTGTCTGGCCTGGGCCTACCTGGGCTGGCAGCAGCCGGTTCCCGGCCCGACGGATATCAGCCTTCTGGCCCCGCAGCGGCAGATGAGCCTGGTGGGCACCGTTCTTTCGGAGCCCCGCCCCACCCGCAGCGAGCGGCGGCAATTTTGGCTGGAGGCGGAGCAGGTGCTGGAGGCCAACCAAACGGCCCGCCAGGTAAGCGGCAAGCTCTACGTCACTGCCAGCCCTGAGGCTCTCCCAAGCCAGGATCTCCATCCCAACCAGCGGGTGCGCCTGACGGGATCCCTCTACCTTCCCAGTCCCGCCTTAAACCCGGGCAGCTTTGACTTTCAGGCCTATCTGCAGCGGCAGGGGGCTTTTGCCGGCTTCATCGCCCGCGAGGTGATCCCCCAGCCGGGGGGAAGGGGCTGGGGAGGTTGGGTGCTGCGGCGGCGGGTGCGGGAGGCGTTCATTGCCGGGCTGGGGGAGCGGCAGGGGAACCTCTTGGCTTCCTTGGTGCTGGGATCCCGGGCTGCCCAGTTGGATTTTGATTTGCAGGATGCCTTTCGAGAAGTTGGCCTGGCCCATGCGCTAGCGGCCTCTGGGTTTCACGTGTCGCTGCTGGTGGGGGTGGTGTTTGTCCTAACGCGGCGGCTGGCGGTACGCCTGCAGCAGGGGATCCTCCTGGCGGTCTTGGGGATTTACCTGGCCTTGACGGGCTTTACCCCTTCGGTGCTGCGGGCGGCGGTGATGGGGGCAGCGGCCATGCTGGTGTTGACGGAGCCAAGACTGGAAGGAAAAGTTAGGCTTAACCCCCTGGGGACGCTGCTGGTGGCGGCGGTTTTGCTGTTGATCTACCAGCCGCTGTGGATTACCGATCTGGGGTTTCAGCTCAGCTTTGCCGCCACCCTGGGCCTGCTGGTGGGGGCAGGGCCGATTGGATCCCGGCTGGACTTTTTGCCGCCGGCGGTGGCCACGGCTCTGGCCGTTCCGCTGGCCGCCCAGATCTGGACGCTGCCGCTGCAGGTGGCCATCTTTGGCCGCATCCCCACCTACTCGCTGCTGGCCAACCCGCTGCTGCTGCTTCTCTTGGTGCCCCTGCTGGTGGCGGGGTTTGGGGTGGCTTTTGTGGCCTTGCTCTGGCCGGGGCTGGGATCCCTGCTGGCCCGGCCCTTGACGTTTTTGATCACGCCTTTGATCAACTGGGTGGGCTGGATGGCCAGCTGGCCCCTGAGCTCCTACTACACCGGCAGGGTCTCGCTGCTCCAGTGTCTACTTCTCTACGGGGCGCTGGTGGCTTTGACCTTTTGGCCCCGCTGGCGGCGGGCTTTGCGCTGGCAGGGCACTGCTCTGATAATGGCCGCCATCCTCTTGGGGCCAAGGCTGTGGCCGGGGCCGCCGGTCGAGATCACCGCTTTGGCCAGTGGCCGCCTCCCCGTCCTGGCCATCCAAGCCGAAGGACGCCACCTCTTGCTCAACAGCGGCGATCCCCGCCTGGCCGAGCGCACCGTGTTGCCCTTTTTGCGGCAGCAGGGCCTGCGCCGTCTGGAGGGGGCGGTGGCCATGACCTCTGCCGGCTCGGCCAATGGGGGCTGGGAGATCCTGCTTTCAGCTTTCTCCATCGGGCAGTTCTGGGACGGGGGCGGCGTCAATGCCGCCTCGGACAGCTACCTGCGCTCTCTTAGCGCCGTGCAAGCTGCCGGGATCCCCTATCAAGTCTTGCGGCCTGCCGACCGGATCCCCTTCTCGGAGCGGCTGAAGCTGCAGGCCGTCCACACCAACCCCTTGGTGTTGACCTTGGAGGCCGAGGGATCCCGCTGGCTGCTCTTGGGATCCGCCGGCCCCCCTGTCCAGGCGGAGCTGACCGGATCCCCCTTGCTGCCGGCCCAGATCGACTGGCTGTGGTGGGATGGGGGATCGCTGATCCTGGACTTGCTGGAGCGCTTTCAGGTGCAGGCGGGCATCAGCTCCGGCCCTGTTGGCGAGGCAGTGACCACCTGGTTTCGGCAAAAGCAGCGGCCCCTCTACATTGCCGAGCGCGTTGGAGCAGTAACCTGGTCGCCCCGGGGCGTGCAAACCCTGCGGGCGCCACTGGACGGATAGGTGGCTTGGGGGAGAAGGGCTTAGGCGACAGCTCAAGGCTGGATCAAAAGTTACTGATACATTTACGCTGAACACTGCTGAACATCACTGTTCAACTATGCAGCGATAGCATTCTGTTTGTTTCCAAACAGAATGGCGGTATCCCGCAAAGCTTTGAGTAGAATACCCAAAGCGCAGTTTCCGTGTCGTCTTACTACCAATTTTCTGCTTTGCTTTGGCTACCATGTTGGCAGACTCGAAAGTAAACAGAAAGATCAACTGGTAGTAATCCGTACTGAACATATTATACATTATTTTCAGTATAGTTGAGCTTATTATTGACTAGAGTCATGCTCTCAAGCTAGCCTTCCCACTAAGCCCACGACAAACCAACAGGCAGGACTGGATGGCAGCCAAGAAAACCGACACCAAACGCCCAATCGAATCCTACGAGCACCGCGACAAAGAGCGTGTCAATAATCCACCTGTGGGGTTGGTGACGCCCCAGACTGACCCGGATGCCGGGCAAACGAAAAAGCGCTATGCCTACGATCCTCACCTCGACCCGCAACTGGTCTGGGCCGGCAAGGCCGAGCACACCTCGTTCGCGGTGCCGACGATCTCGCTCCATGTCCACGAGCGCATCGACCCCCGTACGATCATCGAGGCGGTGAAGAAGCGGAACGGCAGCGGCGGCGCGGAGCAACTCAGCCTTTTTGAAGAGGAACGCCGAGAGCCGCTGCGCCAGGCCGTCGAGTTCTACCAGCACAAACACGGCTGGACCAACCGCCTCATCGCTGGCGACTCGCTCCTGGTGATGAATTCGCTCCTGGAAAAAGAGGGCATGGCGGGCAAAGTGCAGATGATCTACCTCGACCCGCCCTACGGCATCAAATACGGCTCTAACTTCCAGCCCTTCGTCAACAAGCGCGACGTCAAGGACGGCAAAGACGAGGATTTAACCAGCGAGCCAGAGCAAATCCGCGCCTTCCGCGACACCTGGGAGCTAGGCATCCACTCCTACCTCACCTACCTGCGCGACCGGCTACTGCTGGCGCGAGAACTCCTCACCGAAAGCGGCAGCATCTTCGTGCAGATCGGCGACGAGAACGTCCATCTGGTACGCTGCTTGATGGATGAAGTGTTTGGGGCGGGGAATTTTGTGCGACTTATCACGTTCGCTAAAACCGGCAGCATGGTATCCAACGAGTTAGGCCGGACGAGTGATTATCTGAATCTGGTATGCCAGGGATAAAAAATATTTGAAATATCGCCAGTTGTATTCTGAAAAGCTGCCTGATGCCTTCTATAGTAATGTGGAGCTACCCGACGGTACCGTGCGAAAGATTACCCGGGCCGAGATGGTCGATCCGTCGCTGTTGCCAGCGGGAGCAAAGGTCTTCCAGCTCGTAAGCCTGGAGAGCTCGGGGCCGCCGGGCGAGGATACGCCGCTCCAATTTAAGGGAGAGACCTTCAGACCGAACAAGAACAGCCATTGGAAGCTGATCTACCCCGATGGCATGGAGGCGTTGAAACGCACGGGTCGCGTGACTAAGGATGGCAGCAAACTTCGATGGAAATATTATATCGACGATTATCCGCTCAAGGTCTTGTCTGAGGTCTGGGACGACACGGCCGGATTCAATCCTGAGCAACGATACGTGGTTGAAACGCGTACGAAGGTTGTAGAGCGCTGCCTCCTGATGACCACCGACCCGGGCGATTTGGTGTTTGACCCGACGTGTGTGCGGAAGGGGACGCGGGTGTGGTGTGTGAAGGACGGGGGACGCTCCCTCCCCGTTTACGGGGAGGGCTGGGGAGGGGCTGACAGAGGAGAAGCTAACCAGGAAGAGGCCAACTGTGGAGGGGCCACACTGCTTTCCGAGGATGGAGGAGGCAGCCCCCCTGTGGTCCCCCCGCATGGGGGGGGACACTGCTCCCTCCCCGCTTGTGGGGAGGGCCGGGGTGGGGCTGAATGGGATAGGGCCATCCTGCGCCCCATCGAATCCATCCAGCCCGGCGACTGGGTTTTGGGGCATGACGGGCAACCGCATCGCGTCGTGCGCGTGATCCGCCGGCCGTACCGCGGCAAGATGATCGGCATCCGCCACGAAAAAACTGACGCGACGCTCTGGCTCTCTGCCGACCACAAGGTGCTCGCCAAACGCCGCCCGCGCTCACTGGGAGGGCATAACGACTGGTCGGGCATTCCCCGGGGGTTGCGCGGGCGAAGCAAAATGCTGCGGCGTGAAATGACCCCGCCGGAGCGTAAGCTGTGGACGGCGCTGCGCAACAACCAAACCGGTTTCGCCTTCCGACGCCAGCATCCCATCGGTCGGTATATAGCAGATTTTTACAGCCGCGACGCCCAACTTGTCGTCGAGGTGGACGGCGTGCTGGCCCACAGCAGCGAAGAGGCACTGGCTCACGATCAGGCCCGCGATGCCTATCTCCGCGAGCTGGGCTTGGAGGTGCTGCGCGTCCCGGCCAGGGAGGTGCTGTCCAATCTGGAGGGCGTTTACGAAACCATTCGACACGCCTGCCAACTTCAGCTCAGCGTCGAGAAGGCCGAATGGGTGGAAGCGCAGGACCTGGCTGTGGGGGATTGGGTCTTCTTTGGTCCGCAGCGGGTCGCCGTGCGCATCGCCGAACTCCACACGCAAGAAACCGAAGAGGAGTTGTATGACCTGGAGGTAGAAGACGCGCACTCTTTCATCACGGAGCTGTGCGTCGTGCACAATTGCGGCAGCGGCACCACCGCCTACGTTGCCGAGCAGTGGGGCCGGCGCTGGATCACCTGCGACACCTCACGCGTCGCGATCACAATCGCCCGCCAGCGGCTGATGACTGCGGTTTTCGACTACTACGAACTGGCGCACCCGCAGGAGGGCGTCGGCTCCGGCTTCAAGTACAAGACCGTGCCCCATGTCACGCTCAAGTCCATCGCCAATAACCCGGAGATCGACGGCATTTACGCGCGGCTCCATCCGGCAGTGGCAGCGGCCCTTGCTGAGCTGAACGCTGCGCTTCATGGCCAGCCGGTCAAATTCCAGGTCACCCAAGGCGGTCGGGCCGGCCAGTTCGTGGACTTCGCCGCACCCGATGAAGCAACCTTCACCATGCCCGCTGGCCAGGTGGTCAAGGTCAACGAGCTGGTGGAATGGGAAGTGCCCTTTACGTTTCCTGCCGACTGGCCGGAAAAAGCGCGCGAACCCTTCGAGCGTTTCCATCAAGCCCGCCGCACCCTCCAAAAGGAGATCGACGCCGCCATCGCCCGCCATGCGCCGCAGGAGACGCTCTACGACCAGCCCTTTGTGGACAGGAAGAAGGTGCGCGTCACCGGCCCCTTTACGGTTGAAGCGGTGCCGGCACCGGCGGTCAAGTCGGTGGACGAGATTTTGGAGGAGAAGCCGCAACCTGCCGATACGTCTATTACCCGCTCCGGCGAGACCCTGCGCCAGGCCGAATGGCGTGACGAACTGCTGCGCACCGGCATTCGCGGCAAGAACGGGCAATACATCCGCTTTGCCCGCCTAGAGCCCCTGCCCGGTTGCCGCTGGCTCCATGCCGAGGGGGAAACGCGGCCAAGCGACGAAGGGGCAAATACCGTGCGCGAGACGGCGCCAGCCTACGATCCCATGCGCGTGGTCGTCTCCTTCGGCCCGGAATATGGCCCGCTCGAGCAGCGGCAAGTTGAGCATGCCTGGCAAGAGGCGCGGATGCTCAGCCCACAGCCCAAACTGCTGATCTTCGCCGCCTTTCAATTTGACCCCGAAGCAGCAAAAGATATTGACGAGATGAAGCCAGAGCTGGCCGGCATGCAGTTCCTCAAAGTCCAAATGAACGCCGACCTACTCACCGACGACCTCAAAAAGAAGCGCGCCAGTAACGAATCCTTCTGGCTCATCGGGCAGCCGGATGTGGAGCTGCGCAAAGCCGAAGATGGCTGGTTTGTGGTTGAGGTACACGGTTTCGACTACTACAACACCAAGACCGGGGCCATCGAATCGGGCGGCAAGGACAAGATTGCCATGTGGATGCTCGATACCGACTACGACGGGCGCTGCCTCTACCCCCGTCAGGTCTTCTTCCCGATGGCGGGCGAGAAAGAAGGCTGGGCGAAGCTGGCGCGCAATCTCAAGGCCGAGATTGACGAGGACCTCATAAAAGCCTATAGCGGTACGGTGTCGTTGCCCTTCGCACCGGGCGAGCACAAGCGCATTGCCGTCAAGATCGTGGATGACCGGGGCATTGAGAGCCTGAAGGTAATGGAGTTGCCAATATGATCGATGATCAAACCTTGCAAGAGATCGTCCGGCGTATCGTGGCAGCGGCCCAGCCCAGCCGCGTACTCTTGTTTGGCTCCTATGGCCGCGGCGATGCCGACGCGGGTTCCGACCTAGACATCATGGTGATCAAACCAGAGGTGTCTGATCGGTACGCCGAAATGATTCGTTTGCACGAAGCGGTGGGCGATATGGGCCCAGGGTTGGATATCCTCGTTTATTCCGAGGCGGAATACCAGCGGCGCAGCCGTGTGCCAGGCACCGTGCTGTACTGGGCGCGCAAGCAGGGAAAAGACCTCTATGAAGCCGCATCTTGAGGAGGCTTGGCGGTTGTTGCGCCTAGCGGAGCGCGACATCAAAGCCTTCGAAGTCCTCAAAAAAGCGCCGGATGTTCATCTCTCCATTACAGCCTGTTAAGAGCTCAAGGGGTACAATAGCAGCACTTAGCAAACCAACTTCGGAAGGAGGATGGAT
>NZ_JAOALE010000027.1:0-38782 GCF_047462575.1 Synechococcus sp. 'PEA 65AY6A-5F PE A' | reverse complement strand
GCTGCATAGTTGAACAGTGATGTTCAGCAGTGTTCAGCGTAAATGTATCAGACTTGCCTGAGCTACACAATGACCGAGCTGGGGGGTGCAGTCAGGGCAGGCCCACCCCAGATTTCCACCTGGGCGAGGACATAGCTAGTGAGCGGATAGAAGCGGACGCTGTCTTCCTCGGGCTTGATCTTCTTGCGGAGCCGCAGTTTGAGCTCCTCGAACTTGTCTTTGTCGAGGATGCACTCAAACACGCTGTATTGCACGCGCTTGCCGTAGCCTTCTAGCAGGTCGGCAATTTTCTTGCGTCGCTTGTCGCAGGGAGTATCGTAGGTAACAACATAAAGAAACATCAGCGAATCCGGTAGGGCTGGTACAAATCTTGAGGATTATAGACGGATTGCTTAAACTTTTTAACTTGCTGCGTTAGCAGATCCCAGCGGGGTTGATCTCCGTCAGGGGTCTGGATGGATCCCTCCATTCTTTGGATGAAAGCTGTAAGGTACTTTTTCCTGCCACTATCACTTAGAAAACAGCCACCATCGCGATGCTCAAAGTCTTCTTCGATGTTCATAATGCCCTTGTTGATCAGCCAGAGGACTATTGAATCTACAATAGGCGCCCGAAATTCTTCCAGTAAGTCCGAAACCAGAGCAGCATGGCGTTCACTGCTAGCGTGCAAGCAACCCTGATAGGGATCCAAATCTTGCAGCTCAATTAAGGTTAATAGGTGGTTCCAGAGCACCATGTAGCCAAAGCTGAGCATGGCATTCACTGGATTGGTGGGCGGCTGTCGGGTGCGCTTGATCAAAACAAATCCTTTTTGTTGTAAGCAATTGCCCAATTCGGGAAAATACAAAGCTGCGCCGATCCCTTCAATGCCTCGCAATTGATCCAGCGAAGTAGCCTGCAGAGCTTGAGCGGCCAAGTGTTCCAGGCTGCGCAGGGTTAGATCCCTGGTTTCGCTGGGGCGCTGCCTAAGTTGTCGCATCAACAGCACGCGGCCATTGAGGAGCTTAGCTCGCACTATTTGGGCTGCTGTTTGCAGTCTCCATGCTTCAGGGAGCGCCTGTTGCCAATGGGCCAGGCGGCGGTAGCCCCTTTCAATGGGAATGAGGCGACCGTAGCAATAGCCGAGCCGGGAGAGGTAGGCAATGGGGATATTCCGCTTCAAGCACTCCCTCACAACATCGGTAGTCACCTGAGAGCGGCCAAAGATTAAAATTTGCTCCAGCAAGGGCAGAGGCATCTCTTGCAAGAGCGACTCGCCCAAATGAACCAGCACAAACTCTTGCCTGAGGCTTAGCCTGCACCCTTGCTGGGAAACATACAAGGTTCGCATTATTGATCATCTCGACGCAGACTCTCTGAGCCTCGCCTTGGCTCTATGGAAGTGCTGGTCTTGGATTGGCGCTCTTCTGGCAAAACCTCCACGTCAATTTCAGGGCTTGACAAAAGATCCATGACCATCTCTGTTAAGCTTCCAGAAAAGAAGCTGGCAATGGCAACCAAAATAGTGTTGGTAATCACGGCTGCCAGGCCCAAGGGAGCAATGAGCAAAATGGCCAGTGTAATCGAGCCATTGATTACGGCTGTAACAAGGTTTCTGAGAACTTTGGCATTGATCTTCTTTTTGGGCATTTTGTTTCTCCAAAAATTCTTCGAGATTTCTTCTATCTCAAGGGCCAGATTACTTGAAAATCATCAGCATCTTTCTTGAGCTCCTCAAGATACTTTTTCCTAGGATATGCCGTTGCCCCAAAAACGGTAACCACTTGGTAATCACCCAAATCGGCAATCCAAACCGGAGAGGGCAGAGCACCTCCCTGTACACCCCCGCACAAGAATTTGTCGTACCGGCCTTCATCTTGTCGGTCTAAGCGATGCAAAGTTGCCAGGGCATAGGGTTTGTTGAAATCTTCCTCGCCGCTGCAGACTACGATCCTGCAGTTGGCATCCACCGCTTGCGGCCATTTATCCCTCTGAACCTGGCCAGCACTTCTTGGGCTATCGGGGTTAATGGCCTGCTTGGTTAGAGTCTTGAGAGCGTCAAAGAAGTTGCCCAGGCGCTTTTGGAAAAGCTTCTGAAACCCGGCCACCGACTCCGCCAGCTTCCAAAAGGCATCCTCCGACCTGGGAATTAGGGTAGAGCCGCGCCACCAGGGAGGCCGGTCGCGATCCTGGCGGGAGTAGCAGGGTCTTCTAGCTCCTTGACCCACACCTCCCAGATGGAACATCATCCAGGTGAGGTTAGTAAAGAGCCTTTTCACCGCCTCCTGCTCTGCTTGGGAAGCGTAATTTTGGCACTCGCTAGAAAAACTCAAGACAAGGATCCCTTCCTGTTGGCCTGCGGCTTCTCCTCGCTGATTGGGCTCCGGCCGAGAGACTTTGCCGTTCAGCAAATCCACATGGATCCAGCCGTGTTTTTGCTCAGGGGTGATGGAGCCAAAAAGTTGGCCCTCCCACTTTTGCACCTGAACAACTGGCAGAACCCCTAAGGCAAAAGTGCGAAACCAGTAGCGCAGCATATTCTTAAAAGCCACAGGCCGCACTTCGGCAATGGGTCGATTATCATAGCGATTCCTACCCGGATTCCAGTTAGCTACTTGACGCCCGTGAATAAGTTGGCCTTTTAGCTCGAAGGGCAGCCGCAAGAATTCCCCTGGCATCTTGTCCAGCGATTTTCCTAGGGGGATCAGCCGGCCATAGCCAGTATTCACCTGGGATCCCACCCCTTGCTCTAGACCCTGGATCAGCCACTCCTTGACTTGAGCCAATATCTGGTCGGTACAGCCGGGGCCTTTGCGTAGGCCAATCAAAAAAGTAGCTTGTTTGAGAGAAAAGAACAAGTTAGGGTTAGGAGAGTAGTCAAGATTCTTTCCATTCCATTTCCAGATATTGTTGGCAATATCTACCGCCAGGCCTCCGGTTTTGGAGTTATCGGGATCCTCCCACCTCTGGGGCCGAGTGGGCATAGGGTAGGCATCCAGAAAAATTACCTTGCCAGCACTGTCTTGTTCGTCAGCTTGTAGGTGACCAAACCAAGGAGCTACAGCTTTGTCCGCTTCCTCCCAAGAGAGGTTGCGCTCCCGCATCAGCTCTCGAATGGCCTGGGATCGGGCTACGCCGCGCAGGGTGGAGCTGGGAATGTAAGGGATCCCTAAGGGATCGAAAGCGGGGAGCAACATGCTCTCTGGACCCTTGGCCCCACCGACTCGAATTCGCCAGGGACAAGTAACCTGAAAGGTGTCGCTGGCAATGCGTTGGGTGCGCTCATTCAAAACTTTCAGGCGGGCTCCAAGGTTGATCGTTGTTTCCACTTGGTGCGCCAGCTCCGCTTTGGTGCCGTCTTTAGAAGCATCAAGCGGCGCTCGCATCCAGCGCAGATATTCAATAAAGCCAGCGGTGGGATCCGGCCTGGGCGTGGGATCCAAGGGGTGACCCAGCCAAGGCGAGGGCGGAGGATTGTTGCCTCCTCCACCGCGCGGCTGGTTTCCCCCTCCATTGCCTCCTCTAGGAGAATTAGGGCCCCGATTTTCCTGAGGCGGCCGGCGGCTGGGATCCCCTGGCCTGGGGGGACGAGGAAGCGGCTGAGGAGCGTTGCCAGGACGAGTAGGGCGATTGCCAGTCATGGGATCTTCTCCAAAAGTGGGAAACAGCGTTAGGAATTGCCAAGGGTTTGCCGAAATTTGCGCAACATAGCGCTGGTGCCAATTTCTAGGGCGCGTCGAATGAGTTGAGGTACAAGATTGGGGATGTCGAAGTCTGGAAAAAGCCAGCTGCAGCTTGATTCTACGTAGTCTTCTCCCTGCAGAATAAAGATCCGCAAACTTCGCTCACCCAAGATCCAAACTTCCGGCACGCCGATGGCTCTATAGGCCTCGATAAAAGTTCGGGAAGTAACGTCGGACTCGATGGCCAGATCAGGTGGGGGCAACTGATCGACATCGATCCTGCCCTCGCAACCTCGCACCAACTCCAGGTGATTGACATAGAAGCAGGTGTCGGGCTCCACGCCAGCTCTGCCTGGCTTTTTGAGGGTTGTTGAGCCAAAGTCTTCCCAATCTCTCCCCTGAGCATCTAAGAGAGCCTTTACAATGTCACTGGCAATGCGATGAAGGCGCTCGTGTTTGGATAAAGGAGACATGATCTCAAAAGTGCCATCGTAGTAGGCAATGCGAGTGTGGCGATCTTCGCCCAGCTCCTCCAGAATGCTCTCGCAGTCTTGCCAGGTAAGAGAATGAATAACCACTCGGCTGCCTTCTTGCAGGGAAATCGCTTGCAGGGGGATCGCGACGCCCATTACTCTCCTCCTTTAATGTCGTGGTAGATGGCCATAGCCCAAAAGCCGAATTCCTGAGCCAAAGCCAGACCTAGCCCTGTTAAACCTAGATACTCTTCAACTCCCAATTGCATAAGACGATCCAGGCCGTTGGAGTTAGCAATTCCCTTTTGGCCAGAGATCTCTTCTAGGCAATCAAAAAACTCCTTGACTACTTGTTTTTTCCCTTCCTGGTTGAGGGCATCTTCTTCTGCCTTAAGGCGCAGCAGGCCCCAGGTGGAAAGGTAGGTGTAGAGCTCCACAGCCTGGTTTTTCTGCTCCTTAAGCTTTTCTTGGTCTTTGGTTTGAGCCCTTAACTGGCGAAGGGATTCGTAAACGGGCTTGGCCAACGTGCGGGGATCAAAAGTTTCCATAAAGCCTCCTCAACTAGTTCCAAGACAACTCGACAAAGCCCCGGCCTAGGCTCTCTTGGCCGCCAATTTGTAGAAGTTGGTTCTTCTGGAGAAGCTTCTGAAATTGCTCCACTGCTTCTTGGGAACTGCCGTTGGCCTGGGCTGTTACCCCCCAGGTAAAGTACATCAGGCTATCGGGGGGGATGGCCTCTTCGTAGCGAAAGCCGCCTTCTACAACTTTGTGCTCGCTGAGCTTAACTTTCACCTGCCGCCACAGGCTCATTTGAATAAGGGTGGCACAGTGCTGATCCGGCAAGACAAGGACGCGGCTGATGCTGGAAGATTTGACAAAGCTTTGCCAGTTTTCCCACTTTTTCAGGCCATTTTTTAGGATGGCATCCTTAAGGTAGATGGGTCGGTTTGTCTCCAAGTTGGTGCTATAGGGATCCGGCGCATCCAACTTTTGACCACTTAGCCGCAGCCAGCGCTTGAGCAAGAGGGGGCAGCTAATCCAGACTACCCCGTGGCTGAGGGAAGCCACCGGCACCCACAAGAGGGATCCATCCCCAATCCAAATGGAGCCTTGGGTAAGCTGATCCCCTTCCCCAATTTCGTTGCCAAAAAGCTCAAACTTTAACTCTTTCTCGGCCACGCTGGCCCGCAATTTGCCGCGGATGGTGCTGGAAGGAATGTAGGGCAAGTTGGTGTGGGCTTCGCGGGCAATGCCCAAGAGGTTGCCTTCTTGGGTGGTGCCGCCGGTGTGCAGGGGAGTCAGCAAGGTGAGATAAACCAGGTGAAAGCTCATAGAAAAACACTCCTTATCCGTCAAAACAGGACTTCAAAAGTTGACCCAAGGCAGCCAGAGCAACTCGCTGTAGCCCAACAGCCGCCAGCGGTGGAAGACGTTGAGCCGGCCATCTTCCAGCTCCGGCTCGTCCTGGGCAAGGGGAGCTGGATGCTCCAAGTAGTAGATGCTGCCAGGCGGGGCGGCAAACACTTGCGGAGCTGGCAGGCTGGTCTTGCGCGGCTCTGTCAGGGACTCCACCCCCAGGCGGCCACTAATGGGAACCGGTTTGCCGGTGGCCACGCTCACCAGAGGGCCAGTGAGGGAGTGGGCAGGATGAGGGGTGGCCAAGCGCCACTCCCAGGGCCAGGCGCGGCAGAGGGAGCGCCCATCCACCTTTTTGATGAACACCCCAGGCGTGACGAGGTAGGCCAGGGATCGCTGGCCTTGCCGGAAGGTCTGCCGGGAGAGCTCCTGCAGCGCTTGCCATTGCTCGCCCAGCTTTGGACAGGGGCTTAAGAGGGCGCCGTGGCCTTCTCCTCCCAGCCGCACCACCACTTCTTGCTTCAGAGGCAAGGGATCCCAAGTTTCGCGATCGGGATCCCAGCACTCGATGGAAAGGGCCAGGCTCCAGCCGGGCTGCAGGCGGATGCAGGTCTCCACAAAGTAGCCCTCGGCCTCCCGCACCTGGCGTTTGCCTGCCTGCAGGGTGTTGTGGGGCCGCACTTCCGCCACCCAGGGGGACTTTACTGCCTGCTCCAGATCCCAGCCCTTGCCCTGCAGTGCAGTTTGCACCGCCTGAAAGGGCAGGTAGCCGGCGGCCTTTTGCTTGGAGCTTGGCCGTTCCTCCTCCGGAGCTGCTGCCACCAAAGGGGCGGGCCGGGTGGGATCCCAACGGTAGCCGTCATAGGAATGGCCCTCTTCCAGCCAGGGGATGGGCACCAGCGGGGATCCCTGGTAGAGGTGCAGAGGGCCGGGGAAGTAAAGCTGCTCATCCCAGCAAAGGAAAGAGCCGCATAGGCGCAGGGTTGCCGGCTGGCCCAGGTGAGCCAGAATGGCGCCGGCCAAGGTGTGGCCGCTGGGGGGAAAGCCGCTATTGGCCCAGGCCCGCTCCCCCGGCGCAAAGGGCTTGGCATCGCGAAACATCCACACATCTAGAGGCGATAGCGTGAACCAACTCATCGACCGTTCCTCCCCAAAGTGACGGTGCGGTTGCGCAGCACAAAGGCCGCCAGCTTGAACCAGTTTTTGATGGCCAGATCCCAGGCCCCCGGCTGGGCGGGCAGGCTGTGCTGCCAAAAGTGCTGGATAAATGCGATTAGCTGGGTCTGGAAACGATCCGTCTGCTCGCTTTCGCCGTGGAAGAGATCCCGGCGGCTGCAGAACAGGCGGGCCCAAGCAGGCACCGCTTCCAGGCTGGGGGCTGGGTGCTGCTCCCAGAGCTGGGCGGCGTGTTCAAATAGGGAGCTTTGATCCTGCTTTTGGCCCAACAGCTTCCAGTCAAAATCCAGCAGGTCTTTCCACTTGTCGAAGGTGTCGAACTTGCAGGTGCTCACCAGTTGGTTGCCGTTGGCAAACAGTACCCGCACCTGGGCGCTGTCTTTGGAGCTGCCCTGGGCATAGGCCTGCTCTTTGGCGCCTTGTTCTGCCTCCCAGAGATTCTCCAGGGCAATGGCCAGGGGCACCGAGTGGTGGGCAATCACCA
This sequence comes from Synechococcus sp. 'PEA 65AY6A-5F PE A', assembly GCF_047462575.1. Classification (NCBI taxonomy): domain Bacteria; kingdom Bacillati; phylum Cyanobacteriota; class Cyanophyceae; order Synechococcales; family Synechococcaceae; genus Synechococcus; species Synechococcus sp. 'PEA 65AY6A-5F PE A'. The sequence goes on along the minus strand of NZ_JAOALE010000027.1, from coordinate 31,631 downwards.
CGCCAAAGCTAATGCTGGCCAGGGATCCCAGGGTAAAAAGAGGGCGACGGCTTAGGCCAGCCGGCAACTGCGCCTTTTGCCACTGCCAGTAGTCCCCTCCGTTGGCAAACTCGCGCCAGTCGTCTTCGCCGCCGCGGAAACACTGGCGGATGTCCCAGAGCCAGCCATCCCACTCCCAGAGGTTGGTGTAGGCCAAAACGTCGTCTCCGCCGGCGTAGATAAGCCTGCCGGCATAGCGCTGCTCGGTGAGGTAGGGCACCAACTGGCCGGAAAAATCCAACAGAGCCCGGCTGAGGGCGCTGTGGGTGGCCGGGCCCATGCGCTTGCGGCTGGCTTTAACAAACTCGCTGAAGGCGTCCTTGACTTGCTTGAGCTCTTCAGAGTCGAGGACGCGGCCAATAGCGTCCCTCTGGCCATCCGCTAGGCGCTGCAGCGGCTGGGGCAGGTAGTCGTAGTAGGGCTTCATCTTCCCCCCGCTCAGCCACTGGCCCATGTCGTCGCCATCGCCCGCGGCCAGCACGTACCAACTGGCGGGGTTGATGCTGGGGTAGTAGCGGCTGAGGGTGGCCTCGATCTCCTGGCGGCAGCGCTTCTGGGTTGCCTCGTCTGCTTCCAGGTCCTCCACCAGCCAGCCGGCGTTGAGCAGCCGCGGGTGGTAGCGCAGGTTTTGCTGGTCAGCCCACGGGATCCCCCACTTGCCGCGCATTTCTCGGATGACCTCCCGAATGGCGGGGTGGATGGCCTCAACGGCGCGGCAGGCCTGCTCGAAGTGCTCCAGCTCGCGTCGCCCGTGGGTTTTCAGGTAACCGGCCACGCCAGCAGTGAGATCTGGGTAGGAAGCGGCGACCTCGTCTTCGTCGAGGGTGGGGAAGAGCTCCGGCAACACCTTGTCTAGGGCCCGCTTAACCGTTTCGGTGGCGTTGAGCTGCTCGCGGCCATCGAAAAGCCCTGCCTGGCGCTGCCAAAGCCGCCGGCTCTCCCCTTCGCTAATCCAGCGATTCCTGGGGGAAGGGTGAACCACCGGCCCTAGGCCAGAGACGGTGCTGCGCGGCCCAAAGGCCACCGGCAACTGCCAATCGCGGGCCTGTTTGCAGGCAGCCTGCAGCCGGCGCGTCGCCTCCACTGCCGCTGCCCACCAGGAGCCTACGTTTAGCCCTGGCTTGTGCTGGCGGTGCTGCTGCCTTTCGGGATCCCAGAAGCTGATCCGCAGGAACTTCAGCTCCGGGTCGGCAAAAAGCTGCCGCTTTCCTTTGAGATGGTAGGTGCGGTTTTGGGCGCTGACCCAGGGATCCCGCTCGATGGACTCCTGGGACTTGAGGATGGCGGTGTCTTTAAGCCTTTGGTGGGGGGATCCCAGGGGCGCCGCCGCCCAGTAGATCTGCCACTGGTGCTCCAGCCATCCCTTCCAGGTGGGATCCTCCGGGCGCAACTGCACCAGCCAGCGGCGCTCCAGTTGCAGGTGCTCCAGCGCTCTTTCCGCCAGGTGGCGCCATTCTTCTTTGAGGGTCTGCTGGGCCAACTGCATGGCCGCCTGCAGCCGCTCTTCGGGCAACAGCAAGAGGATCACGTTGGGGAAGCCGGCGGTGAGCAGAGTGTTGGCAGAAGGCTGCGGGATCCACTCGGCAAAGGGGGGGTACTTCTCCAGCAGCCAAGCGTCGATCAAAGGCTGGCCGTAGAGGCTGGGGTAGAGCAGGCAGTCGGGGCCGTATTTCTCCGCCAGGCGCCAGCAAAGCCGCGCCGAGAGGTAGTGCAACAGCCAGGATCCGGCCCAAAAGTCCCGCATCTTGCGGCTGGCTTTGATCAGCTCCTGGATGGGGTTGAAGGTAAAGCTGGCCAAAAAAGGCCGCGTGAACTTGGGTTCGTCGTAGCCGGCCAAACAGCCTGCCAGGGCCGCCACAACGCTGGTGTGGCTCCACAGGGATCCATCGGGCAGCCGCGTTTCTGCCGGCAAAAGCAGGAGGCTTTCATCGCCAAACTCCCGCGCCAGCGCCTGGGGAAAACAGCGCCAGAACCACCAGAACACCTTCTGGATATCCTCCTGTTCTTGCCAAATCCAGTCGGGAACTACCCTTGCTTCCTGCGCCAGCAAGTACTCGGCGCGGGAGCGGGCCTGCTGCAGGGCCCGGTGCTCCTCTTCGGGCAGTTGCCAAAAGCGCTTGCGCCCGGAAAGCAGATGGCTCATCTCTAAGCCCGGCCCCAGGCTCTGGCCGCGATCCGCTAGCTGGTAGTCGATGGCAACGGGCAGGTGGCCAATGGCGGCCCGATCGCTGGCGGAGGCGACCAGATCCGCATCTCCCACCTGTGCCAGAGGGGATCCCTCTGCCTTGGGCGAGATCCACCCCTGCATCGCTGCTAGGTTTGGCCACAGCCCTTCCTTAGCGCGGCCAGAGGCGTCGTGGAGGGCTTTGAGGGCAGGATCATGCAGCAGGCCCCAGAGCTTTGCTTGCCAGTAGTAGTGATAAGACATGGTGTTTTCGCAGGAAAGATAGGAAAGTTAAGAACTGAACGTGCAAGAAACAAAGTAGACAAAACCCCAGCAGCCACCCGATAGCCGGCTGCAGAAGCTACAAAACAAAGTCCACCGATCCCGACCGGCCCTCAGGTTTTTTTCAGTATTTCTCCAGGTCAATAGGACTTGTTCAAGCTCAGCCCCTGCCAACCGCTGGACCGAAATTGAAAACCCAGAACCTGAGGGTGGGCCGACGTTGGTAGCCTACCGAGAATTGGAAGGATCCCCTTCCAATTCCCCCTCTGTTCGAGTCAATTCAGGAAACAGCGCTTCCAGTTTCGGCAGCAGATCCTGCAGCACAAAGCTCTCCAGAACTTCGCTGCGTAGAGATTTGGGTTTCATCTGCACATGGGCTACGTCGTTGCGGTATTCGCTCAGCCGAGACCAGAGCTTGGCTAGCTGCTGCACATCTGGGACATGGGCGGCAATGGGAGGCAGGGACTGAAGCTGCTCTTGGTGTTGGATAAGGGATCCAGTCGCAGGGAGATCTCCCAAGAGCTGCTCTTCCCGCGGGATGAGGGATCCCAACTGGTGTTCAATTCCCTGCCGCGCTTCTCGTTCGAGGTAGTTTTGGATCCCCTCACAGAGGCAAAGGGCAGAAACCACCCACTCGCGAGCCAAGAGAAGGGCTTGGGTGGTGAAGCGCTTTTCAACATACCAGCGCAGCAGTTGAAAGTGCTTTTGAACTTGAGCGCGGGGATCCTCCTTCTGGTCTGCCGGCAGCGCCAGTTGGCTGTAGCTATTTTGAATGCTTTGCAGCAGCAGGCCGAAGGGCTTGGCAAATTGGCCCACCTCTTCTGCCAACTCCTGGGTAGAGTGTCTTTGTAACTTGCGCAAGTCCTCCTGCAGGCTGACCGGCCTCACCAGCTCCAGAGAACGGGAGATGTCGCGGATGGCTTGTCCAAAGCTCTGCAGCCGGGTGGGCCTGGGATCCCCTTTGCCGGGCCTTTGCTGTCGGTAGAAGTCCCGTTGAACGGTGTCCAAAAGCTGGCCCAGCTCTACTGCCGAGCCGGTGCTGATGAACTTGTCGCTGGCCGTCAGCCAGTCCAGAAGCCGAATGGCCGGCGTGAGATCGATAATGGGGGTCTCCGCCTGGCCAGGGCGGTAGAGGCCGTAGTAGAGCCCCTGGATCTCGACGTTTTTAGCCTTGCGCAAAAGGGCGGCTCCCAAGAGCACCAGCAGCGGGATGGAGCGAAAGGCGTGGGTGATATCAAAAAGCAGCCGGCTGTTGGGCTCGATGCCATCGACCAGCACGTCGAAAATCTCCCAGGTCTCCGCTTCCGTTTTGCCCTCAGGAATGGCTTTGGCCACCTTCTCCACCTGGGGTGGCAAGGACTCCTGCAAGCGGCCCCAGTGCTTGGCGCGGGCCTCCTCCGTCAGCAGGAGGATGATTCTATCAATTTCAAAGAGCTGGCAGAGGGCCTTGGCGACGTAGCAGGTTTTGTCTGCCCTTTGCTCCCCAAAGAAATACGTCGTCTCGGTGTAGTCGCCAGTGCCCAGGGTGGTCAAAAGGGTTTTAGCCATAGGGATCCTCCAGGTGGGTCTGCAACGCATCAAAGCACAACCGCTGGCAAGCTACCGCAACCTGGAAGCCCCCCCTTCCCAAAAACAAGAGGCCTTTTCCCGCGCAGTGAAGGCGAAAAACCCAAAGTTAGCCTAGAACTAGAAAGCAGTTGGCCTCTAGAACGAGAGGGATCCTGGCATGCTATCGACCGAAGAGCTGTCGATTGCTCATCCAAAACTTACTCCCGAACAGTTTCTCGCCTTGCCAGAGGAAGATACTACCTATGAGCTGGTCAATGGACAAGCTGTTCCCAAAGATTTGCCGATGTCTCCTCAGAGATTTCATGCCTCTTTGCAGAAGCGGCTGCTTTTCATTCTGGATGCCTGGTGTCAAGGCAAGGGGGATGTGTACACAGAGCTGGCAGTTGTTTTGCAAAGGCAGGATCAAGATTGGCTTCCTGTTCCCGATTTGCTCTATGTTTCCTTTGAACGCTGGCCAGCGCAGCTTGAGGAAGACGGCCCTTGTCCCGTCGCTCCCGAACTGGTAGTGGAGATTCTTTCTCCCGGCCAGAGTTTTGGGGCTGTACTTCAAAAAGCAGCGGACTATCTGGAAGCTGGGATCCCTCGCGTTTGGGTTGTGGATCCCCAAGCCAAGAGCATCACCGTTTTCTACCCCGATGCCCCGCCGCGGACTTTTACGGGATCCCAAGCCATCCAAGATGAGTTTCTGCCCGGCTTGAAGGTTGTCCCCCAGGATGTGTTTGCCCAGGCTCGGATCCCTTAGTTGTTTTAGCTATCTGAGAGGGCTACCATGATTGAAGCTCTGGAAAGGCTAGCAAAGGAACCTGCCGAAAGCTCTGCAACAGCTTCTCGGAAGATTTGGACTGATGAAGAGTTTATGGCTCTGCCCGATGATGGCAATTGCTATGAAGTTGTCGATGGGAAGCTGATTGCTTTGGGTTCGGCAAGTGCAAGGCATGGATACTATGTAAGTTTGATTCACATCCTCCTAGGTGCCTATGTTCGCAGCCAAAAGATTGGCTTTACTTTTGACTCCGATACTTCGTTTAAGATGAAATCTGGCAATCGCCGCTCCCCAGATTGTTCTTTCTTCTCCAAGGAGCGGCTGCGATCTCTCGGCGGGATCCCCAAGGGCTATATCGAGGGATCCCCAGATTTGGTTGTAGAAGTTCTCTCTGAAGTCAACACAGTGGGAGAGATCCACAATAAAATCGTCGAGTACTTTGAAAATGGATCCCGCCTTGTTTGGCTTATTCATCCCGAAGAAAAGTATGTTTTGGTTTACCGTCAGCCTGAGCCCGCAGCATTGAAGCGGCCAGGAGATATCCTGGAAGGCGAAGAGGTGATCCCTGGGTTTGCCTTGGATTTGTCAGAGTTTTTTGCCGAACCTGAGTTTTAGCTGTTTGCCAAGCTCGCAAGTCTTCCAGGGTTCCGCGGCACCTGGTAAACTGGCGCCAAAAACGGGATCCAATTTCATGAGGCCGGTTTACCTGCAAGTTCTGGAGCGCAACCCCAGACGGCTGCGAATTGCCCTGCAAAGGTTTACCCCTGAGCAACTGGCCTGGCGGGTGGTGGCGGGTTTGGGGCTGTTGGCGCTGGGATCCCAGCTCTGGGGCCGCTCGCCGCTGGTGGGGTTGCTGGCCGTAGCAGCGGGCCTGGGGATTGGGATCCCTTGGGGGCTGGGGCAGATCCTGAGCTTGGATCGGGAGCGGCAGCGAGCGACCCTGACCCGGCTGGGTGGCCCCTGGGGGCTTTGGCGGCAGCAGGTATTCTCTTATCCCCTCGCCCAATTGCAAGGGGTGCGGCTGCAGCGGCTGGGACAGGAGATCTTGGATGAGGAGGCGCGGGAGAGCTTTCAGATCCAAGCTCAGGTGCGGTTGCAGTTTCGCCGCGGCGCTTTTGAACAAAAGCTTGAAGAAAAATTTCAAGAAGAGGTTATTGCTTGCTTCAGCAGCCAATCGGCGATCAAAGAAGGCGAGCCGGAAGCGCTTACCCTGGCACAGCGGCTGGTGGGCTGGATCCAGGACTATCTTAACCTGTGAGGTTCCCTTCTGGGCAATTGCCGAGGTTATATAGTTGTTGATTGTGATACTTGGCAATCCTTGGCAAACTGCCGAGAATTGGTGTGGGTTTGAATAGGCACTCTCGCCTATCTTAACAGAATTTTGGCAATGCTAAGCTGTCATGATCATTCCTTGGGAGACCATTGTTGAGGAAGCTTTGGGCAACTGGCCGTGGCTGCTTTTGTGGGCAGCCTGGCTCCTGGCGCTTGTCTTCTGGCAGAGGCGGCGGCCGCATCAGGCCCAGGTTGGTTTTCCCGATGTCATCATGCTGGCGCGGGCGGATACAACGGTGGTGGAGTGTAACGAGGCCTGCCAGAAGGTTTTCGGCAATTGGCAGGGCCGGCGCTGGATCGAGGCCTTGCCGCCAGAGGAGCAAGAGCAGGTGCGGCAGAAGATATCCCAGCTTACTCCTCAGCAGCCTACCTTTGCTTGGGCTCACCCCTTGTTCGATGCGGAAGGAAAGGTGCGGTGGTTTGAGTGGATCAACCAGGGCCTTTTCGACCGGCGGGGCCGCTTGCAGTTTATTCGCGGGGTGGGCCGAGACATTACCGAGAAGAAGCAACTGGAAGAAAATCTGCGCCTGCGGGAAGCCCAACTGAGGGCTCTTCTGGACGCCCTGCCGGCAGCCATACGGGCCAGGGATCCCCAGGGAGTGCTGATTTTGCAAAATGCCACCGACTGCGCCTGGTATGGCGACCTGCTGGGCACTTCTCTGCAAGAGGCAGCGCAGCAACATCCCCACTGGCTGGAGTACACTGGGCAAGCCTTGTCTGACCTGGAGCGGCAAGGGTTTTCCCGATTGGAGAGCAAGGAAATCATCCAAGGCCAAGAGCGCTACACCTATCGCCTGGCTGTCAAGCTGCAGGATGAGTCCAAAGGTTTGGGATGGCTCGGCATTGTCTTGGATATTACCGAGCAAAAGCGGCTGGAACAACAACTGCGAGAACAACAGGAGCGCTTTCGCGCCTTCCTCGACAACAGCCACGACATTTTGTGTTGGATCGATGCCCAAGGCTTGGTTCATACTCTCAATCGCCCGGTTACCCAGAAAGTCTTGGGTCGTTGTCCTGAGGAGGGAGAACCTATACCTCTGGATTGGGTTCACCCGGAAGATCGCCAGATCGTTGCCGACGCCCTTGAACAACTGAAGGCTCGGCCGGGCGAGACGCTCAGCTTTGTCTATCGGATGCAGCATGCCGATGGCCATTGGGTGTGGTTGGAGAGCCGCTGCACCAATCTTTTGCAGGATCCTGCGCTAGGGGGAATTGTCTGCAGCACCCGCGACATTACCCAGCAAAAAGAGGCAGAACAGGCGCTGCGGGAAAGCGAAGCCCGCTTTCGCGAAATGGCCGAGGCTGTGCCGGTTTCCTTCTTTCTCTATTCTCCAGATCTCAGTCAATTGTTTTATAAAAGCCCTCAGTGCGAGCAGATCTGGGGATACAAGCCGGAGGAGTTTTACCAAAAGCCCGATCTGTGGCGAGAAAAGATTCATCCGGAAGATCTGCCGAGGATTTTGCAAGCCGTACCTCAGGTCATCCAAGGAGAGAAGCCGATTACCTATCGCATCATTCATCGAGATGGCCGGGTGCGCTGGTTGCGGACTTCCTGCCGGCCTATTTTCAATGAACAGCAAGAAGTGATCCGCATTGCCGGCATTACCGAAGATATCACCCAGCAAAAAGAGGCGGAGCTGGCCCTGCAAGAAAGCGAAGCCCGTCTCAAAGCTATCCTCGATGGGATCCCTTTTCCCATCTTTGTTAAAGACCTGCAGGGCCGCTACTTACAGGTCAATCGGGCTTACCTGCAGAAAAACGGTAAACTTCCAGAAGAAGTTCTCGGCAAAGTCGATGCGGAACTCTTCTCGCCAGAGGAAGCTCTGAAGTTTCGCGAGGAGGATCAAAGGGCAATCCAATCTGCTCATCCCCTCAGCTATGAGCACACTGTTTGCCGTGATGGGCAAGAACTGGAAAAGTGGATCACCAAGTTTGCCCTGCGGGATCGGCGAGGGGATCCCTATGCCGTTTGCAGCATTGTGGTAGATATCACCCCCCTCAAACAAGCCCAGGATCTGCTGCTGCAAGAGGCAGAGCGAGAGAGACTCCTGGGATCCCTGCTGCGCCGCATCCGCGAGAACTTGGACTTGCAGCCCCTCTTGCAGACCACGGCGGCGGAAGTGCGAGAGTTTCTCCAGGTGGATCGGGTGATGATCTACCAGTTACAGGACGGCATAGGGGGATGGGTAGCTGCCGAGGCGGTGCTGGATCCCTGGCCCAGCCACTTGGGCCGCTCCGTGTGGGATGCTTGCTTTCGCCAGGATCCCTGCTATCGCAAGTACCAACAGGGCTTTGTGCAGGCCATCGACAATGTGGCGACAGCCAGTTTGGATCCCTGCCATCGGCAACTCTTGGAATCCTTTCAGGCTCAGGCCAACTTGGTGATCCCGATTCGGCGGAGGGAGGATCTCTGGGGCCTCTTGGTGGCGCAGCACTGCCAATCCAGCCGCCCGTGGCAGGAGTGGGAAATTGAGCTTTTGCAGAAACTGACCGACCAGTTGGCTGTCGCGTTGCAACAGGCTCAGTTGTACGAGCAGATAAAAGCTCTAAAGCAAACGCTAGAAGAAAAAGTGCGGCAGCGCACTGCGCAGCTAGAGCGGGCTTTGCAATTTGAGGCTCTCCTAAGAAGCATTATCAACCGCGTGCGCGATTCTCTCGACGAAGCTGAGATCCTCAGCGCCGCCGTGCGCGAGCTGGGAGAAAGTCTAGATGCCGATGGCTGCGACATCAGCCTTTACAACGCCGATTTCACCCTTGCCACCATCCGCTACGAGTATTGCCCCCGCTCGAAGTCTTACCTAAATCTCTCTGTACCTTTGCAGAGAGGCCCTTACGGAGACGTTCATCGACAACTGCTCAGGGGGCAGTCTTGCCTATTTTGCTTTTCAGGGAAAGCCCTGGAAGACCGCCAGGTAGTAATGGCTTGTCCCTTGCTAGATAAAGGCCAAGTGCTGGGGGATCTGTGGATCTTTCGCTCGGCGGCGCGTCCTTTCGACGACCAGGAGATCCAACTTATCCAGCAGGTGGCCAACCAATGTGCCATTGGGCTGCGGCAGGCGCGCCTGTTCCAGGCTGCCCAAGAGCAGGTGCAAGCCCTGGAGCGCCTCAACCAATTGAAAGACGACTTCATCAGCACCGTCAGCCACGAGCTGCGCACTCCCCTGGCCAGCCTGAAAATGGCCCTGAAAATGCTGCAGATAGCTCGCTCAGAGGAGAAACGAGCGCAATACTTCCTCATTGCCGAGCGGGAGTGCCAGCGGGAGATCGAGCTCATCAACGACCTGCTGGATCTGCAGCGGCTGCAGGCGGAGGCCTATGCGCTGGAGGTGCAAGCCCTCACCTGGCGAGATCTGCTGGGGGATCTGCTGACGGTTACCCAAGAGCGGGCCCGCGCCAAGGGGCAGAGCTTTCAAGCCAGCGTCCCCCTAGAAAGCACCATCACAACGGATCCCTTGCTGTTGCAACGTATCCTGCGGGAGCTGCTGCACAATGCTGTGAAATACACCCCGGCCCAGGGATCCATCCGCCTACGGGTAGAAACCGAAAACCGCCGCAGCATCGTCGAGGTCAGCAATAGCCAGCCGATCCCCGCCGAGGAGTTGACCCGCATCTTTGAGCGCTTTTACCGCATTCCCAGCAACGATCCTTGGAAGGAAGGGGGCACGGGTCTGGGCTTGGCCTTGGTGAAACAGATGGTGGATCAGTTGCGCGGATCCATCGAGGTGAGCAGCGCCGCCGGCTGGACAACCTTTACGCTTCACCTACCTCATCTGCCCCAACTTTGACACAAAAGGATAGCTTGGTAGCCCCGTACTTGAGTGCGGGGCGGAAAAGCCCTTGAGCCACTTTAGTTGCTTCTTTGTTATAGTTAGTACAGAGCTTCTCCAGGAAAACAACCTACTGCGGTGCAAAACCCGCGCGGCAATAACTAACCTGGAGGAACTTAAGTCCGAAGTAAGCAGAACTTTGAGGTTATGCCTCAAAGGACTGTCTAGGGGCGTCTTGACAGCGCCTTCGCGAGTCCATTTGGGTGGGAGTGTCAAATCCCACGCTGAGGTCTCAGGCTTCTGCCATAGTGGAATTGGTCTTTTGTTGCTCCGTCTCTATGCTCAACTACCCGCCCAGCCATCCGGATCCCACTGTTGTCGACTTCTACCATGGGCAAGCGGTGCCGGATCCCTATCGCTGGCTGGAGGATCTGGATTCTGAGCAGACGCGAGCTTGGATCGAGGCGCAAAACCGCCTAACTTTTGACTACTTGCAGCGGATCCCGGCCCGGCAGCGGCTTCTGGAGCGCCTGAGGCAACTGTGGAACTACGAAAAATACAGCCAGCCCTTCAAAGAGGGCAACCGCTACTTCTACTTCAAAAACGACGGCCTGCAAAACCAGAGCGTTCTCTATACCCAAGAAAGCCTGGAGGGAGAGGCGCGGGTTTTGCTAGATCCCAACACCCTCTCGGAAGACGGCACGGTGGCCCTCTCAGGGATTGCCATCAGCCGCGACGGGCGCTACCTGGCCTATGGTCTCTCCCGCTCCGGCTCCGACTGGCAGGAGTGGAAGGTGCGGGATATCGAAACGGGAGAAGACCTGCCGGATCACCTGCGCTGGATTAAATTCTCCGGGGCCAGCTGGACGCTGGACGGGCAGGGATTTTTCTACAGCCGCTACGACGAGCCGGCCCCTGGCAGCGAGTACGAAAGCGCCAACTACTTCCAAAAACTCTACTACCACCGCCTGGGCACCCCCCAGTCGGAAGATCTCTTGGTCTACCACCGCCCTGACCAAAAAGAGTGGGGCTTTGCCGGCGGGGTTACCGAAGATGGAGACTACCTAATCATCTCCGTCTGGCGGGGCACGGATCCCAAAAACCTCCTCTTCTACAAAGACCTGCGGGATCCCAGCTCGCCGGTGGTGGAGCTTATCCGCGAGTTCCAGGCCGAGTACGCCTTTGTCGGCAACGACGGCTCCCGCTTTTGGCTGTTGACGGACCTCCAGGCTCCCCGGCGGCGACTGGTGGCCATTGATCTCGACAACCCAGGTCAGTTGCAAGAGGTGATCCCCGAAGCCGAGGAGACCCTGCAGGGAGTTAGCCTAATCCACAACCAGTTCGTTGCCTTCTACCTCAAAGACGCCCACACCCAGATCCGGACCTTTGCTTTAGACGGCACCTACCTGGGGGAAATTCCCTTGCTAGGGCTGGGATCCGCCAGCGGCTTTGGCGGCAAGCGCCACGACACCGAGACCTTCTACACCTTCACCAGCTTTACCACTCCCCCCACCATCTACCGCTACGACTTCACCAGCGGCCGCAGCACCCTCTTCCGTCAGCCCCAGGTGGATTTCGATCCCCAGGCCTATGAGGTGCAGCAGGTGTTCTACGCCAGCCAAGACGGCACCCGCATCCCCATGTTCCTTGTCCACCGCCGCGGCCTAGCGCGGACAGGGGATCACCCCACCCTGCTGTACGGCTACGGCGGCTTTGGCATCTCTCTGACCCCCAGCTTTTCGGTGGGCCTGGTGGCCTGGCTGGAGATGGGAGGGGTTTACGCCCAGCCCAGTTTGCGCGGCGGCGGCGAATACGGGGAAGCCTGGCACCAAGCGGGCACCAAGCTCAACAAGCAAAAGGTCTTCGACGACTTCATTGCCGCGGCTGAGTGGCTCATGGCCAACGGCTACACCAACCCCTCCAAGTTGGCCATCGCCGGCGGCAGCAACGGCGGCCTCTTGGTGGGGGCCTGCCTGACCCAAAGGCCGGATCTCTTTGCAGCAGCCCTCCCCGCCGTGGGGGTGTTCGACATGCTGCGCTTTCATAAGTTCACCATCGGCTGGGCCTGGATCTCCGAGTACGGATCCCCGGAAGACCCGGAGGAATTCAAGGCCCTCTACGCCTACTCCCCCCTGCACAACCTCAAGCCCGGCACCGCCTACCCCGCCACCCTGATCACCACGGCAGATCACGACGACCGGGTGGTGCCCGCCCACAGCTTCAAGTTTGCCGCCGCCCTGCAGGCGGCCCAGGGGGGATCCCAGCCCATCCTCATTCGCATCGACACCAAAGCCGGCCACGGGGCCGGCAAGCCCACTGCCAAGCTCATCGAAGAGACCGCCGACCGCTGGGCCTTCTTGGTGCAGGTGCTGGGGATCCAAGCGGGCTAGCGACTCCGCGCCGGCAACCCCCTAGGCCCCAGGCCCACCCGACCGGCATAGACGGCCGCTTCCCCCAGCTCGTCTTCGATGCGCAGCAGTTGGTTGTACTTGGCGATGCGCTCGCTGCGGCAGAGGGATCCGGTTTTGATCTGGCCGGCGCGGGTGGCCACCGCCAGGTCGGCGATGGTGGTGTCTTCTGTCTCACCGGAGCGGTGGCTGATGAGGGTGCGAAAGCCCGCCTGAACGGCCAGTTGAATGGTCGAGACCGTCTCTGTCAGGGTGCCGATCTGGTTGAGCTTGATCAAAATGGCGTTGGCAGCGCCGCTGTCGATGCCTTTCTGCAGCCGGGCCGGGTTGGTTACAAACAGGTCGTCCCCCACCAGTTGCACCCGGGATCCCAAGCGGGCGGTCATGGCCTGCCAGCCGGCCCAATCTTCTTCCGCCAGCCCGTCTTCCAGGGAGAGGATGGGATAGTTGGCCAGCAGTTGCTCGTAGTAGTTCACCATCTGCTCGGCGCTGCGGGCTTTGCCCTCGAAGTGGTACTGCCCATCCTGCAGCAGCTCGTTGGCCGCCACGTCCAAGGCCAAGGCGATATCCTCCCCTGGCCTGTAGCCCGCCTGTTCAATAGCCGTCATCAATAGATCCAAAGCTGCGGCGTTGGAGTCGAGGTTGGGGGCAAATCCGCCTTCATCCCCCACCCCCGTGGACAGTCCCCTCTGCCGCAGCACTTGTTTTAGGGCTGCAAACACCTCGGCTCCGTAGCGCAGCGCCTCGCGAAAGCTGGGTGCTCCGATGGGCACGATCATAAATTCTTGAGTATCGAGGTTGTTGTCGGCGTGGGCGCCGCCGTTGAGCACATTCATGAGCGGCACTGGCAGCAGGTTGGCAAAGGGTCCACCCAGGTACCTGTACAAAGGCAGGCCCACTGCACTGGCAGCCGCCTTAGCTGTAGCCAAAGAAACTGCCAAGATGGCATTGGCTCCCAGTTGCGACTTGTTGGGGGTGCCGTCCAGATCGATCAGCAACTGGTCGATGCGGGCCTGGTTGAGGGCATCTTCTCCCTGCAGCTCCGACTGGATGGGGCCGAGGATGTTTTCCACTGCCCTCAGCACACCCTTGCCCCCGTAGCGCTTGGGATCCCCGTCCCGCAGCTCGTGGGCCTCAAAAGTGCCGGTCGAAGCGCCACTGGGCACCTGGGCCAAGCCGGTTGCCCCATTGGCTAGGCCCACCAAAGCTTCTAAGGTCGGCTGCCCCCGGGAGTCGAGGATCTCATGGGCGGTAATCCACTCGATGGCCGTTTCCACAGTTGCACCTCAGCAATTGGCTAGACAGTTCTGGCCGAAGCCAGATTGCCAATAGACTAGTGGATTTTTGCCCCTAGATCCCTTTGCTTCTGGAAAACTTTAACGGCTTGCCCCTGTTTCAAGAGAAGCGGAAGTAGAATAGGCAGAGTAGTCCGGGTGGGGTGGAGGGGGAATCTGCGACTATGTTCGAAAGACTGCTCTTTCCCATCGACAACTCGCGCGAAACTAGCCACGCCCTGCCCTTGGTGGCGGACATAGCGCAGCGCTACAAGAGCCAGGTCTATCTGCTCTCCGTCCTAGACAGCACGGACCTGAGCCCAGAGCAAGCCGAGCAAGCCCGCCAAAGTATCCACAACTTGCTCAAACAGGCTGAGGCTGGCCTCCAGCAGATTGGCATCCAAAATGTCAAGAGCGAGTATCGCGAGGGGAAGGTTCCTTTTGTCATCTGCGACGTGGCGGACGAGCTGGAGATCAGCCTAATCGTGATGGGATCCCGCGGCATCAGCCTAGCCGAAGGCCGGAAAAACGAATCCGTCAGCCACCGGGTCATCGACCTCTCCCCTTGCCCAGTGCTGGTAGTACCCTGAAGACCAGACCTTCTCTTTCCGGGGAGTGTGTTGAAGTTGTCTCAAAATGTTGCCTTGTGTAACAGCAAGGCCGTTTTTGTTCGTGTTGAGCAGGAGTCTGCTGTACAACGAAGAGCGAGGTAGCCCGGATTACTGGTTACACCCCTGGGAATCGGTATGGAAAATCAAAGTCGTGGTCACAACAAGGCCTCGCAGAGAACCTTCGAGGTGATGCGGCATTTCGCAGAAACCTACGCCAAACGTACCGACACTTTTTTCTGCTCTGATCCTACGATTACGACGGCAGTGATCGAAGGCTTGGCTCTCCACAAAGAGCAGTTGGGCGCTCCGCTCTGTCCCTGCCGCTTTTACGAAGACAAAGAGGCGGAAGTGAAAGCCGGCTATTGGAACTGCCCCTGCGTGCCAATGCGCGAGCGCAAAGAATGTCACTGTATGCTCTTCTTAACCCCAGACAACCCCTTTGCCGGCACCAGCCAAACCCTAGAGGAGGTGCCCCTGGAATACCAAACGAAATAATCGGCCAAGTGCCTGTCATTGGAGGGGACGATCGGGCGGGGAGGGGTGACAAAGATCGGTATAGTCAGAGAATAGCTGGGTAGTTGCTATTCGCAGGAGGAGGAAACTCTTTTATGACTCCCTCACTGGCTAACTTTCTCTGGAGCTTGCTGTACGGCGCAGTGGTGCTGGGGCTTCTCTTCGGCGCCATCGTCTTCGTCAGCCAAAGAGATAGGGTGCGTCGTCGCTGAGTCTCCTGCTCGCCAGGGCTTGTCTGCGGATTGCCCACCGCCCTTTATGATCTAAAGCTGATCTGGCGACATCCCGGGAGCGTTGACCCACCCCCTGCACTACTGGCGGCAAAAAAACCGCTACTACCACGAGGATCTGGAGCGGCTGCACCGCTTCTTCGTTCCCCCAGGCCTGCGCATTCTGGAAATTGGCTCCGGCACCGGATCCCTGCTCAACGCTTTGCAGCCCAGTTTTGGGGTGGGGATTGACTGGGACGCAGAGATTGTTGCCCAGGCGCAGAGGCAGTTTCCCCATCTTCACTTTCGGGTGCAGGATGCCCACACGCTGGACAAGCAGGATCCCATCTTAGCGGAGCCTTTTGACGTTATTTTGCTCGTCAACACCTTGGGCTACCTGGCAGACGTTCAGCAGGTTCTTGAGCGGCTGCGCCGTTTTTGTACCCCGCGCACTCGCCTGATCCTCTCGTACCACAACCCCCTCTGGGAGCCGCTGCTAAGCCTGGCGACCGTCCTCAAGCAGCGCATGCCCCTGCCGGCAGCCAACTGGCTCTCGGCAGGCGATGTGGCCAATTTGCTGCACCTAGCAGGGTACGAGGTCATTCAGCAGGGCAAGCGGCTGTTGTTGCCGCGGCGGATCCCACTGCTTTCGACGCTGATTAACCGCTTCATTGCCCCCTTGCCCGGGATCAACGCCCTTTGTCTAACGGAATACACGATCGCCCGCCCCCAGCCCGATCCCGCCTGGGATCCCCCCCTTGAGGAGCAACCTTCTTGCACAGTGGTGATCCCAGCCCGCAACGAGGCGGGCAACATCCGCCGCTGTGTGCAGCAGTTGCCAGAGATGGGATCCCGCACCGAGATCATTTTTGTAGAGGGGCATTCCAGCGACGACACCTGGGCTGAGATCCAGCGGGTTCAGGACGAATACCAGGGGATCCGCACCATCCAGGCTCTCCGGCAAGAGGGCAAAGGCAAGGGAGATGCGGTGCGCAAGGGGTTTGCCGCGGCCAGCGGCGATGTGCTGATCATTCTCGACGCCGACTTGACTGTCCAGGCGGAAGAGCTCCCCAAGTTTTTCCGCGCGGTGGCCTCCGGGCGGTGCGACTTTGCCAACGGCTGCCGCCTCGTCTATCCCCTGAAACCAGAAGCGATGCCGCGCCTCAACCAGTGGGCCAATCGTTTTTTTGCCGCTCTCCTCTCCCACATTCTCGGCATCCGCATCAAAGATTCCCTCTGCGGCACCAAGGCCCTGTGGCGGGAGGACTATTGGCAGATTGCCAAGCTGCGGCAAGAATGGGGGGATTTTGACCCGTTTGGGGATTTCGACCTGTTGTTGGGGGCGGCCAAGCGCACCCTCAAGATCCTGGACATCCCGGTGCGCTACTTCCCCAGAACCTATGGGCGCTCCAACATCCAACATGTGCGGGACGGGCTGCGGCTGCTGCAGATCTGCGCTTTTGCCCTCAGCCGCTTCAAGGGATCCTGAGCCCTAACCCCTTCAACACGGTTTTGATCCAGACGGGCCGCTTCCCCATCCGGATCCCTGCCCAGCCTCCCAGAAGTTGTTACAATAGTTAGCCATTGAAAAATGCATGGATCAGCCCTGAGAAAAACCGCCACAGGAAAAAGCAATGGGGGAATCCGTGTTGAGCAGGCTCGGCCAATGGATCTCAAGTACTCCCCTACGCTCCCTCGATCGAGCCTATGAAGCTGCCCTGCGCATCAAAGCCATCGAAGACCGCTACTTTCAGGGGGGATCCATCGGCAGCAACGGAAACCACGGCCAAAACACCAGCCGCTACTTTCAGATCCAATTGCGCCAGGAATTGCGTCAAATTGATCTTAGTTTAGCGGAGTTCAGGGCCAGTAGCGTTTTTTCTCGCCTGCCGGATCCCGAGCAAAATGGCAGCGGCCCTCCCTTCTCTTCCGACAAAGATCAGGCCAAAGAGGCCCCCGTCGGCCCTTCTGAAAACGACGGTAAAGACGCTGAAAATGGCCGGCAAAGTCGGGATCCCTCGATTTTGGAAAAGCTGGAGTTTATCGATCAGGTGACCTCGCGCTACAAGCGCCCCGCTGCTCAACCCAGGTCCACCTCCCCTCCGCCCAAGTCTCAAGAGCAACCAGAGCCACTGACCTCAAGCCAGCCGGAGCCCTCCGATCCCTCCATCAAGACCAATCTTGCTAAGACAAACCTCGACAACAGCAATGCCCCGGTTGCCTCTAAAACGGCCCTCCTGCCTCGCTCCATCCTGCGTACGGCCAACCAGATCCGCCGTGAGCTGAGTTCGCAGGCAGAAGAAGAGCTGCTCCAGGAGTATCGCAGCCAACGCACGCGCACACTGGTGGCAGTTCGGTTTTTGTTGCTGCTGGCCATTTTGCCGCTGCTTGTCCAGATTTTCTCGAAACACTTCCTGTTCGGGCCGTTGGTGGATCGCTTTCAGCCGCGGGAGCCCACCATCCTGGCTCTGAGCTACGAATTTCAAGAAAAGGCTCTCTCCGAGTTTGAGTTTTTCAAGGAAAAAATAGAGTTTGAGCGGGCTTTACACCACCAATCTCCAGAGCTCGACCTGGAATCCGAAGACCAACTGTCCAAGAAGGCAGAGGAGTTGCTGCAAAAATACAGCCGTAAGAATTTGGAAGGCCTCAAGAACGTCCTTGCCGACGTGCTATCGCTGCTGGTGTTTGGCTGGCTGATCTTCATCGGGCGCGAGGAAATTGAAGTTCTCAAGTCTTTTTTGGATCGCCTGATCTATGGCCTCAGCGACAGTGCCAAGGCTTTCATTATTATTCTCTTCACAGATGTGTTCGTCGGCTACCACTCTCCCCATGGCTGGGAGGTGCTGCTGAGCAGCTTAGCTGCCCACCTGGGTCTGCCAGAAAACCGCAATTTTATCTACGGCTTTATTGCCACTTTTCCGGTTTTCCTCGATACACTCTTTAAGTACTGGATCTTCCGCTACTTGAACCGCGTATCGCCGTCGGCGGTGGCCACCTACCACGCCATGAACGATTGAGGGTTTGCAGTTGCCTTCATCGAGAATCCAGGCCGCTGCCGCCACCATCCACAACCTCAGGGGGAGTTCCCCTCACCCCCGGCCCCTCTCCCTCTGGGAGAAGGGAGCTGGGGATCGACCTAACGAGTTGTTTCGTTGCCCCTGGAAACAGCCCTAATTTGAGTTCCCTGAGTTAGCTGCGCACGCGCAAGGACTGGCGATGGCAAAACCCGCAGACCAACCAACGCTCCAGTTCGGCGGCAGGGGCGGGGCAGCCACAGGCAGGGCAAGGGAACAGGTTTTGCTGAGTTTGTCTCTGTTTCACCAGTCGGGCCCAACGTTCGAAAGCGGCTTTAGCATCGGCGGGAGACGGCCGTGAGCCGGAGCGGCGAGCGGTTGCAGGCTGCTTTTGGGCTGGGGTTGCAGATGAGATGGGGTAAAACTTGCCTACCAACTCCGCATCAGGGTGGGGAGCGGACGGGCTGGATCCCTCGTGCCAAGCGCCGGGGCTGAAGCGAATGTCGCTGAGAGGAGGGTGCAGGCGGCTGTTGAGTTTCCTGAGAATGAGCTGGCGCTGCAGAGTTAAGTTTTGCGCCCAGGACGGGGTAGAGGTGGCCACCTGTAGCACCTGGCGGCGCAGGTTGAGGGGATAGGTTTGCGCTGCTACCGCCTCTCCCACCACTTCCGGCCAGAGCTGTCTTAGGAGCTGCATTTGCTTCAGTTCAGCCCAACACGGATGGCTGCCAAAGCTACCCAGTGCCTCATCTAACCGTTGCAGCATGGTGTCGCTCAGGAAACGCCATTTTGGTCTTCCAACGATTTTGCCGCTTCGCTGAGGGCGGACTGAATGGAAGCGGCATCGGGCAGGGAACGGGATCCGCCGTTTTGACTGGGGGGAGCAAATCCTTCGAGGCTGCGAATGTGAATATCTTGCTGGGGGAAGGGGATGCGGATCCCACGCCGGCGAAACTCTGCTTCGATGGCAAAGTTCAGCTCGCTGATCAAGACAAATTGATCCTGGGGCCGGTTGATCCACACCAGCAGCTCAAAGTTGAGGGAAGAGGGGCCAAAAGACTTGAGCCACACCTGCGGGGCGGGGCTGCTCAGTACCCGCGGATTTTCCTTGGCGGCGCTGAGCAGGGCTTCGGTGACCAAGGTGGTATCGGAGCCGTAGGCCACGCCCACGGGAATGTGGATGCGACAGCGGGGATCCCGGTAGCTCCAGTTCACCACCTTCGACTCGGTGAAGCGGGAGTTGGGCACGATTACAAAGATGCGATCCAAAGTGCGCAGGACGGTGGCCCGCGGGCCAATGCGCTCCACGGTGCCGAGCAGGTTGTCCACTTCCACCAGATCCCCGACTTGGATGGGGCGCTCCAGCAGGATGGCGATGTAGCTGATGTAGTTGTTGGAGAGGTTTTGCAGACCAAAACCGATCCCCAAACCCACCGCCCCGGCAATCACCGCCAGGGATCCCAAATTGAGGCCACTGAAGGGCAAGACCAAGAGGATCCCGAACAGGGTGAGGATGTACTTGAAGATGGCCGTTGTAGACTCCTGGGTGCCCAGATCCAGTCCCAGCCGGCTCAGAAACCGCTGCTTAAAGCCAACGCTGACGTAGTGGGCAACGGTGAAGACCAAAGCGGCCAGCACAAAAAAGACCAGCAAGCTGGCGATGGAGACGCTGGAATTGGGCAGCGGTTGGGTGAGGACGCCCAGCGCCGTGGCCACCACGCGCCCCAAGCCCAGGTAAAAAGCGCGCTGAAAAGGCCGCAGGGCAGGTATAAAGCTGATGCCGCGATCCAGAGAGATGCCGGCAATGAGAATTGCCCCCAGGCCTCGCAGCAGCACCCCTGCGATGTCGATCCAGCTCCCCCAGGCCGGGTCGGCCTTGAGCTCCAACCAACTTTGCAGGCGGACGAGACTGCGGTCGAACAGCCGCCAGAGAAAGAACCCCACTGCCACGGTGGCCAGCCCGGCCAGGATGGTGAGCATCAGCACGCGCGGATCCTGCGCCCGCTGCAGATCCAGCCGATCCTGCCGGTACTCGGCAATGGCTTGCTCCAGCCGCCGCGCCCAAGTGTTGGCCACCAGACGCACGTCGTTGAGGCTCACCTGGCCCAGCGGCACCCTGCGCTCGGCGGCGGCGTCGGCATAGGTGACGGTAAACAGATACCGCTGGGTGGCCTCAAAGCGACCTCTTTCTCCCAGGCGGAGGACGTACTGGCCGTTGGCATCCTGGGCCACCCGTACCTCCGGCTCTGGCAACTGGCCTTCTTCCAAGAAGCGCTCAATGATTGCCCGCACGTTGTCGGCCCGCACATCGCTGGGGTATTCTGCCGTCTGCAGGCGAAACACCGGAATGTTCCCCACCAAGACTTCTGTGCCCTCTTGGCCGGTCAAGGGGATCCGCAGTGGGCTAGAGGTCGGGGAAGGGGATCCCTCAAGAGTTGGCGCTTCGGCAGGAGTGGGGTGGGAAAAGCCGGGATCCCGCAACTCGAGGGCTTGGGCCACCGGGATCCCAGCAGCCTTGGAGACCGGAGCGGGCAGGAGCCAGAGGCCAATCCCGGCTATCAGCCCCACCGCCAGGGCCGCTCCCTTCAGCAGGACAGAGTCTCGAATGGCTCGTTGGACCCGAACGCCCATTGTCTCGGGGATCCCTAGGATGCTGCTGTAAGCCTATGGTGGCATAAGCAAATCCCGATTTTGGCCGATCCAAGCGAGGACCTTAAGTGCTCTGATGGTGGCCCAAAAGGCGTTGGCGCAGCTTTTTAATTTGGTCTCGCAGTTGCGCAGCTTCTTCAAATTCCAGGTTTTTGGCCGCTGCTTTCATCTTCAGTTCCAGTTGGCCGATCAGCTCTGGAATCTCCGAAAGAGGGATTTCGTCTGCAACTGGAAAGGCTTTTTCCAGGTCTTGGCTGTTGAGTTTGCGGGAGATGGCCAAAAAAGACAGAATGGCGTTGCTGTTTTTCTTAATAATGGGCTTAGGAGTGATGTTGTGTTGGCGGTTGTATTGCAATTGAATCTCCCGGCGGCGCTGGGTTTCGGCGATGGCCCGGGCCATGCTGCCGGTCAGGGTGTCGGCGTACATCACCACCGTGCCACGGACATTGCGCGCTGCTCGCCCGATCATCTGAATCAGGGATCGCTCCGCCCGCAAAAATCCCTCTTTATCCGCGTCCAAAATGGCCACCAAGGAGACTTCCGGCAAATCCAACCCTTCCCGCAACAAATTGACCCCTACCAGTACGTCAAAAGCTCCTTCGCGAAAATCTTGTAAAATTTCGATCCGCTCAATTGAGCTGATCTCGGAATGCAAATAGCGAACCCGGATCCCGCGTTCTTGCAAGTATTCTGTGAGATCTTCGGCCATGCGTTTGGTGAGGGTGGTCACAATGACCCGTTCCGGGAGGCCCTGCTGCGAACGTTCCAATCGCAGGTAGATCTCTCCCAACAAATCCTCCACCTGCCCGGCTGTGGGGCGGACATGCACTTCCGGATCCACCACCCCGGTGGGCCGAATGACCTGTTCTATAACCCGACCGGTGCCCGGCACATAGAACTTCAGGGTTTTGCCGTTTTCCACCACCGTTTCAAATTGGGCTCCGCTTTGCTCCAGTTCCCAGTTGCCGGGCGTGGCGGAAACAAAGACGCATTGGTGGACTTTGGCCCAGAACTCCTCGGCTTTGAGAGGGCGGTTGTCGAGGGCGCTGGGCAGGCGAAACCCGTGATCCACCAGCACCTGCTTGCGGGCGCGATCCCCATTGTACATGCCGCGGATTTGCGGCACGGTGACGTGGGATTCGTCCACCACCAAGAGCCAATCGTTGGCCTTGAAATAATCCACTAAACAAGCAGGCGGCTCCCCTTCCTTGCGCCCCGTCAGGTGCCGAGAGTAGTTTTCGATGCCGTTGCAATAGCCCACCTCCCGCAGCATTTCCAGGTCGTAGCGGGTGCGCTGTTCTAGCCGTTGGGCTTCCAGTAGCTTGCCTTGTTTGCGAAAGAAAGCCAGTTGCTCCTCCAGCTCCTGCTCAATGTTGAGGATCGCCTGCTGCAACTGGGCTTCTGGCGTTACAAAGTGGCGAGCCGGGTAGACTCTGAGGGCGCTGAGGCTGGTCAAAATCTCACCTGTAACCGGATCAATCAGGCGAATGGCCTCGATCTCATCGCCAAAAAATTCAATGCGGATCACCCGATCTTCATACGCCGGCACAATTTCCAGCACATCGCCCTTGACGCGAAATCGCCCCCGCGCCAGCTCCAGGTCGTTGCGCTCGTACTGAATGCCGGCCAGATCCCGCAAGACCTCCCGCTGGTTGATCTCCTGGCCGACTTGGAAGGGGATGGAAGCCTTCAGGTATTCCTCCGGCATGCCCAAGCCGTAGATGCAGCTTACCGAGGCCACCACGATGACATCTCGCCGTTCAAATAGAGAGCGGGTAGCGGAGTGCCGCAACATGTCGATCTCATCGTTGATGGAAGAAGACTTGGCGATGTAAGTATCGGTGCTGGGCACATAGGCTTCCGGTTGATAGTAGTCGTAATAGCTGATGAAATATTCGACGGCATTGTAGGGAAAAAGCTCTCGCAGCTCGTTACACAGTTGGGCGGCCAAGGTTTTGTTGGGAGCCATCACCAAGGTGGGCCTGCCGACTTGCTGGATAGTATGGGCAATGGTAAACGTTTTGCCGGTTCCGGTTGCCCCCAGCAGGGTTTGAAAGCGATGGCCCTCTAAAATCGACTTCACCAAGCCGGCAATCGCCTTGGGTTGATCCCCCGTGGGCTGATAGGAAGAAACCAGTTGAAACTCCGACATAAGTCTATCCGTTGATCTTTTGAGGATCCATGGTTGAGTGTTCTGGTTAAGACTTTTAATTAATTTAGACAACTGGGCAGTTACAGCCTGCTTGGCCAGAACCTATATCGTCCCATAAGCTAAAACCTTTGTCAGTGGAGTTTCCGTCGGTGCGCTGGATCTCCTGACGAAAGAGCAAGCTGTAGTTGAATTCGGCGGCTACACCTCACAGGCTGTAAATTTGTCCATCGATTAGCAGATGGGTAATGCCTTTCTTCTGCAATTGTGGGCGTACAATCTCCAGAATGTATCCGGGAAATTGGATGACCCGGTAGGGCGGATAGGTGTTGCTGCCACGACGGCTCATCTCGGAAAAGCGCCGAGCCACCTTGTGGTTGTCGAAAATGGGCAGCGTATTGGCGTTTTCGATCCCCTCTACGGGCAGGGATCCCAGCCCCAGAAATTCCTTGAGGGGGCGGGTGGTCAGCTCTTGGTAGCGATCCACCACAACATAACAGGTCTCAGGCAGGTCGAGCTTCTCTAGGGGGAGTACTTGGATGTGATGGACGGGATCCGCCAAGGGATCTTCTGAGGGCACCGCTGCCGCGTCGTCTAAAAAATCGTCGGCATCCTCTTCTTCGTCGTCATCGTCTTCTTCGTCTTCCAGGTCGTTGTCCTCGTCGTCTTCCAGGTCTTCTTGAAGCTCGGCTACGAGCTGGGCCGGCAATTCTTCGGGGGCCAGTTCTGCCACCGTGGCCGTCCTGTCCTCAGGGATCCGCTCCCCTTCGCTGACATCGCTGAGATCGGAGGCGTCGGCAGCCCCCTGTGGGGGCAAGACCTGTTGCCCCTCCATGCCGTCCAGGGGAAGGGTGGGTTCCTCGCCCGTGTCTTTGCGGCGAGCTGCTGAGCGTTTGAGCTGGATCAGCCGCTGGTACTCGTCGGCAGCGATGTTTTCCTTGAGGACACGGGTGATGGTGGTAACGCTTACCCGAAATTGCTCGGCCAATTCGGCGGCAGTGGCTGCCGAGCCGCGGTAGGTGCTAACAATTTGCTGTTGTTCTTGTTCTGAAAGTTTGCTGCGGGCCATCGCGGTTATCCCATCCCAAAACTTGGACTCATGGGCAGGCGGCGGTTGCCCGACACAGCCGGTTGAGGCCGGCGGCCAGCGCTTCCCGCTCTAGTTCCTTGCCGATGAAGACAATTTTTGACCAACGCGGCTCATCGGGATCCCACTCCCGCTCCAAGAAGAGGGTCTGTCGTCGGCCCACCTGATGAAAGATAACCCGCTGCGGCTCGTCCGCAACCCACAGCACCCCCTTGGCGCGAAAAATCGTCTCCGGCAGATCCTGCAGCCAATCGCGGAAGGCCGCCAGATCCAGCGGTTGCTGCAGTTGAAAGCTCAGAGATTGGATCCCGTCTTCTTCCAGATGGTGACTGGGGTGAGCGTGACCTTCAGCCTCGGCAGCGGAGAGCTTGGGATCCCACAGCTCTGGGCGAAAGGCGTGCACATCCAAAATGCGGGCCAGGGGCACCTGGGCGTGGGTGGTGGGCAGACAGGGAGCGTCGGGGTTGTAGCGACGCAGATCTAACAGGATCTTCTCTTGTTCGGCTGGGGTGATCAAATCTACCTTGTTCAGGAGCAAGATGTCGGCGCTGCTGATCTGGTGGGCGGTAGTTTGGGACCGCTGGAAGTTGCGCCAGTACTCGGCCCCATCCACCAGGGTCACCATCCCATCCAGGCGCAGCTCCTCGTGGAAGGTTCTCTGTACAAACAGCTCGGCCACCTGCCTGGGATCCGCCACGCCGCTGGTCTCCACCACCAGGTAGTCCAACGCCTGGGCATGCTGAAGCAGCTCGCGAGCCGCCCGTTCGAGATCCTCCCGCACCGTGCAGCAGAGACAGCCGTTGCTGAGCTGCATCAGCCCTCCTTGGGGCATGTTGACCAGTTCGCCATCGATGGAGATCTCGCCAAACTCGTTGAGGATAACCCCGATGCGCAGCCCGTGTTCCTCCTGCAAGATGCGCTTGAGCAGCGTGGTTTTACCACTGCCCAAAAAGCCCGTCAAAATTGTAACCGGAAGCTGAGCTTTCATACATTCATTACATATCAATCACTCAAGACTCAATCGACAAGCGGCCAACAAACCCTTTTCTCAGGTTCTCTGGAGGCTCTACTAGCTTAGCTCCAGGGCCAGTTTTCCAGGATCTGGACTGAATGGCGGCGCTGCTGGGATCCCTAAGCCAGCAGGTTCGGGTGGACGAGGTGGGCATGCAATCCACCTACCCCGTCTGGGTGGGCTGCGCCGGCAGATCCGCTGGGCCGATGTCGAGCGCCTTGACCTCGCTCCACCAGCCAGGGGGGCCTGTTGACACTCCCACCGTCTAAAGGCGGGGGATTCTTACGCAGTCCACAAAAGAACCCGCAACGGCGTTGTCAAAGCGCCTCTAGACAGTTCCTTAACGCAAAGCCCCAAGGTTCTGCTGACTTTCTTAAGCAGGTTGGCGGCAGCATTTGCCTCAGCCCAGAGGGTCTCCACCCGTCGGGTTTTTCACCATAACTAGGTAGCTCATCTCCATCTAGGAAGCTTGCCTGCGAGCTGTACGCCTCCTCTACCTCAATAAACTCCATGCCATAATGCTGACATAATTGCACGATACGCTCCTTGAACCGACCTGTTGGGACGAAAACAAAGTTTTGGTTAAAACCGCATTCTTGTTTTTGTTCTTTGTTCCAACCTAAGTAAGCGATAGTGCGAGAGGAAAGTCAACGGTACAATCACTA
The DNA here is from genome assembly GCF_047462575.1 of Synechococcus sp. 'PEA 65AY6A-5F PE A'. Classification (NCBI taxonomy): domain Bacteria; kingdom Bacillati; phylum Cyanobacteriota; class Cyanophyceae; order Synechococcales; family Synechococcaceae; genus Synechococcus; species Synechococcus sp. 'PEA 65AY6A-5F PE A'. The sequence goes on along the minus strand of NZ_JAOALE010000027.1, from coordinate 6,127 downwards.
CAACCATGGTGTGGGGCTAGCGGTTGTTTATCTTATTTTTTGGCCAAAGAGAAAGAAAGAGGTCTTGGTGGGAGAAGTCAGGAAGAGGTTGTTTGAGCTATGAAACTATATCAACGACCCCCATCATGGGTAAGCGACTAAAGTGGCTAGCGGGCTTTTCCGCCCCGCACTCAAGTGCGGGGCTACCAAGCTATCCTTTTGTGTACTACCTGGTCAGCGGCCCTATGTCCAGCCTTGGATGGACAGGCTGCTGGGGGTTTGCCCTGTTGCTCTTGCTCTGGATGGGATCCTGGCCTTCTGGGTTTGGATGGGGAGCTAGCTCCAGCGGGGCAAGTAGCAGGAAAAATCCTGTTTTTTAACAAACCGAAAGGGCCCGGAAAGGGATCCCCAGACCACCTGATCTGTTTCGGGATCGCGCCCCTGATCCAGGCTGTGGAAGTAGTCGGCCCCGATTTCAAACTCGCTATAGAGGTAGGTGGTTCTGCCCTTGCGCTCGACGATACAGCCCTTGCCGGGTACGCTGCGGCCCCGGTAGCAGGATCCCGTCCATTCCACCTGAACCGCGCAGCCGGGCAAAAGCTCCAGCTCTGCCGCCGCCAGGCTGGCCAGTTTTCCCAGATCTCGGCCAGCACATTTGTAGGCCTCCGGGGATCCCAGGGCGTAGTTTTGAATGCGGATCCCGTCTGGCGTCTCGAAAAGGTGGATGACCCGCTGCCGGTAGGGCTGGTCGGGGTAGATATCGTACAGTTGCTCCACGTAAAACCCTATCCCCTGAAACACCGACCACGGCAGAGGGCATTGGTAGACGTGAATGTTGGCGAACCAGACCGGCTCGGCTATAGCCTGGTGCAGATTGTTGAAATGTCCGGCCATCCAGGTGGCCAGTTGGGCCAGTTGCGGCGAAACCGACATAGCGCAAGTGACATACTCCCGTCTCTCACCCTCAAGCGCTCTGCGCCGCTGACGCGAACGGGTAGAGAGCAGGCTTCTCGCTTCGAAGGACTCCGTTCCGCTAGCGCGAACGGGGAGCTATTGCAAGAACCCTCTGCAAGCAGCCACGGAATGCCCTATCGCAGGGCTGTACCAGATTCCGGCAACGCCGTTTTGTACAGCCAATCTGATTTTACGATATTTTTTGCGGGGGTGGCTGTATCCCGACCCTGACTGCCCCCCAGTCGGATATAGGGGGGTACAGGGCGGGGCTTATCCACCCCCGCACCCCCAGAAGCGTAAGCGTGCAAGCCTATTATCCGGGACGGCAGGCCCGCTTGCCAAAACCAGCTCTAGGGATCCAGTTTGGCCGACAGGCTAGAGTAGAGAAGCTCGATCCCCTCCGCTTGGGATCCGATTTGCCTTTCAATGGATTTGCGAACGGCGCTATGTCTGCCCCACCCCTTCCCCTGCTTGGGCAATCCCTAGCTGCCTTGAAAGACTGGGCGGTTGAGCAAGGGCAGCCGGCCTACCGCGGCCAACAACTGCACACCTGGCTCTACCACAAAGGGATCCGCTCCCTACAGGAGGTGACGGTCTTTCCCAAGGCCTGGCGCGAGGCGCTGCAAGAGTATCCCGTGGGGCGCTCCCAGGTGGTGCAGCGGATAGAATCCCGCGATGGCACGGTCAAGTTTTTGCTGCAGTTGGCGGATGGGGAGTTGATCGAGACGGTGGGGATCCCGACCGCCAGGCGGCTGACCGTCTGCGTTTCCTCCCAGGTGGGCTGCCCCATGGCCTGCAACTTCTGCGCCACCGGCAAGATGGGCTACCGGCGCAACCTCAAGCTGCACGAAATCCTGGATCAGGTGTTAACGGTGCAGGAGGACTTTGGCCGACGCGTCAGCCACGTGGTTTTCATGGGCATGGGGGAGCCCCTGCTCAACCGCGACACGGTGGTGCAGGCCATCCGCAGCCTGAACCAAGATATCGGCATCGGCCAGCGGCACATCACCCTCTCCACCGTGGGCGTGCCCCGCCAAATCCCCTGGCTGGCCCAGCAAAAGCTGCAGATTACCTTGGCCGTCAGCCTGCATGCCCCCAACCAGGAGCTGCGGCAACAGCTGATCCCTTCCGCAGCCCACTATCCCCTGGAGGCTTTGATCCAGGACTGCCGCGACTACATGCTGAGCACGGGACGGCGGGTTAGCTTTGAGTATACGCTCATAGCTGGGATCAACGACCTGCCCATCCATGCCCGTCAATTGGCCCACCTGCTGCGCCAGGCCAGCCAGTCGGGGGCACGCCTGCACGTCAACCTGATCCCGTACAACCCCATCGCCGAGGCCAACTATCAGCGCCCTCACCCAGCGCGGGTGGCGGAGTTCGTCCGCCTGCTAGAGGAACACCACGTCCAGGCCAGCGTGCGCCAGACCCGTGGTCTGGATAGCAACGCTGCCTGTGGCCAGTTGCGGGGATCCTTTTTGCGCGCTTCCCCTGAGCCGGCCCCTGGCCGTTCCTAGGCGCTGCCGGCTCTAGAGAGGTCTTTTGCCGCCGCCGGAGCGGGATCTGGGCTTTGGGGGAGCCAAACGCGGAAATGGGTCCATCCTTCCAGGCTGCTGACGGAGATCCGGCCCCCCATGTGCTCCACCAGTTGCTTGACCAGGGACAGCCCCAGGCCGGTGCCGCCGTGCTTCCAGCGATCCGACTGCGGGATCCGATAGAACTTTTCAAAGATGCGGGGCAGCTCCGCCTCTGGGATCTCGCTGCTGTTGCTGCAGACGAAGAGGATCCCTTCTCCTTCCTGGGCCACCCGCAGGTGGATGGATCCCTCGGGGGCGGTGTACTTGATGGCATTGTGCAGCAGCTCGCGCAAAATGCGGCCCAGAGCCGTGGGATCCGCCTCAAGGGGTGGGATCCCCTCTTCCAGGTGCAGTTGCAAGTTCTGCTTTTTGCCCTGGGCTAGAGGCTGGGATGCCGCCACCAGATCCCGCAAATAGCGCGGCAGGAAGATCTCTTCCGGCTGGAGCAGATACTTCTCGGCTGCCAGCCGCTGCATGTCCAGCAGGTCGTTGATCAGCTCAATTTGTCGGTTACACTCCTTGAGGGCAATGGCGAAATAGTGCTGCTGTTTCTCGGAGTTATTGTGGGCTATTTGCAACATTTGCAGGGCCATGCGCACATTGGCCATGGGGGTGCGCAGCTCGTGGGAGACGGTGCTCAAAAAATCGTCCTTGAGCAGGTTGAGCCGCTCCAATTCCTTCACCTGGGCCTGGGCCGCCTCATACAGACGGGCCTGCCGCAGGGCCAGAGCACACAAGTTGGCCACCTGGTAGGCCAGTTGCCTTTCGGCTTCGGAAAACTCCTGCTGTCGCTCCACCAGCAACACCCCCAGCCGCTCTTGGTGGTTTCGAAGGGAGCAAGCCAAGAGGTGTACCCAGCGCCCGCCTCTTTGAGAACACCAGTGGACTTCCCAGGGCAAGGCATGGGAGTGCAGCAGGTGCCCAAGCTCAGGGTCGTTAAGGGAGGCGGGATCCGCCTTCTCTGGAAAAGAGCAAGCCCGGATCCAAGAGGATCCATCGGCGCTGGTCAAGAGAATATGACAGCCAGTCAGGTTGAGAGCCTCGGCTAGGCTCTTGACCACCTCTTCCAAGATCTCTCCCTCCTTGAGGCTGGCCACCATCTGGCCGCTGAGGGAGCGCAGCACTGCCTCAAAGCGCAAAGCCTGCTCCAACTGGGCGGTGCGCAGCGCCACCTGGGCTTCTAGCTCGCGGTTAAGGGCTTCTAGCTGCTGTTGGGCCCGCTTTTGCTCGGTGATCTCCCGCCCCACCGCCAGGATCTCCACCAATTGGCCTTGGCTGTCGAAAATGCCCTGATCCACCCAGCTCACCCAGCGGGACTGGCCACTTTCGCCGGGGTACTCCCGCTCGCTGCGGTAGAAAGGACGTTCAGGCGTAAGAGCCGCAAGAGACTGCAGCACCGCCTCCCGTTCTTGCGGCGGCAGAGAGTCCACCCAGCGCCTGCCTATTGTTTCTTCTGCTGAGCGGCCAAAGAAGCGCAGGTAGGCCGGGTTGGCATAGGTTATGGAAGTATCGGGCCGAAAGCGGCAGATCAGCTCCGTCTGCTGCTCCACCACAGCGCAGTACTGCTGCTGCTGTTGCCAGAGGCGATCCAACAAAGCCTGTTGGTTAGCGGCCGCCTGCTGCCAAGCTTTGGCCAGGGTCTGCACCTCTTGGATGGGGCCGGGATCCATAGAGGCCAAGGCCGGGATCCCAGTTTGCACAAATTGCTCCGCTATTTGGGTCAGGCGGCGCAGCGGGCGAGAGAGGGCTTCACTGAGGAGGATCCCAGCTCCCAGAAAGCCCAGCAGCAGCCCCCCGCCCAAGAGGGCCGCCTGCTGAGTGCTGCGATAGACAGGGGCGAGAAGGATCTCCTCCGGGATCCCCTGTACGAAATAGAAACTCAGCCCCCCTTCATCCTGAATGGCCGTCACCTGTGCCAGATAACGGATCCTGTCCACCCTAAGGCGCAGCAGATCTTGCGAGGCCGCCGTCTCCCAGGATCCCACCTGCGCTTGCACAGCCAGCAGCAGCGGGTGGGGGGAGAGCTCCTCCGTGCCGGCCACCACCTGGCCCTCTTCATCCAGCAACCAGCTCACCCCCGGATACCCCAAGCTGACCTGCAGATCTTCCAGAAAAGCCTGCAGTTGCTGAGCCGAGAGAGCAGCCACCAGGCTGCCGTAAACCCCGCCCTCCCCATCCGCCAAGGGCAGCGCCCTCAGGACCAGCCGCTCCGGCCTTTGATGGGGAGACTCGACAAAAAAGTTGCTCACCACCCAGGTACGGCGGGCCCCTTCCTGTTGCAGGACTGCGGGAAACCAAGACAGCCGCCGCAGATCCACAAAGCCCAATTGCCGCGTCAAGCCGGTGGGATCCCCGCTTTCCGGATCCCGTTGGCGGCCTTGGACGGATCCCGGCTTCAGGCCCGGCGTGTGGTAAGTCCAGATCGAGCCATCGGCGTGGCGGCGGGCCGTGATAAACCCCCCCTGCTCAGAGACAAAGCCGACATAGCTCAGCTCGGGAAACTGCTGCAACTGGCGGGCAAAATACGCTTCCAAGACTTCCAGATCGGGAGGCTGAGGAGCGGCCAGATTGGGCAACAGCCCCCAGCGCACCGCTCCCTCAGTGACGGCATTGACCTGCAGGGGGGCCTGCAGATACCGGTGTAGGTTCTCCTCGGCTCGGTGGTTAACCTCACGCTTCAGGTGCTCGGCCAACTGCAGCGCCATCTGCCGCCCGGCTCGCCAGGAGAGGTAGCTCACCCCGCCCGCCCCCCCGGCCACCGCCAACAGCAGCGGCAACAGCAGCGCCACCTGCAAAGGGATCGACCGAGAAGCCAGGGAGGGCAAGCGCATCCGGGAAGCAATCGAGGAAAATAGCATGGGATCCCTAGGCTTGAGGAGGTTCTAGCGCTCGCTGCACAGCGCCGAGGACAACTTCGGCACCCATGGCCAACAGCGCCACCGGGATCGCCCCCACCAGCAGGATGGCGGTGTCGTAGAGGGCAAACCCCAGCGTGATAAAGCTGCCCAGCCCGCCCGCCCCGATAAAGGCCGCCAACGTGGCGCTGGCAACCACCTCGATAGTAGCGGTTTTAACGCCGGCCAAGATTACCGGCAACGCCAAAGGGATCTCCACATAGCGCAGCACCTGGGCAGGGGTCATGCCCATGCCCAAGGCGGCTTCGCGTAGGGCCGGATCCAGGCTGCGGAAGGCCACGTCGGTGCTGATTAAAATGGGGGGCAAGGCCAAGATCGTCAGGGCAATGGCCGCCGAGCGGAAGCCAAGGCCAAAGTAGGGAATGGCCAAAAACAAAATCGCCAAGCTGGGGATCACCCGCAAGCTGCTAAAAGCATTGATCACCACCAGAGAAACCACCTGCGAGCGGGAGCTGCCAAAACCCAGCGGCAGACCCACCAGCAACGCGATCCCCAGCGGCACCGCCACCAGTTGCAGGTGTTGGAGGAAAGCTTGAAGTAGCAGGTCGCTGTTGCTTTGAGCATAGTCCAAGGAGCGGGCCAGGAGGCTCATCGAGAGCATGACTCTAGTCAATGATATGCTGGACTATACTGAAAATAATGCCCAGTATGTTCAGTATGGCTGCTTGGTATGGCTAGGTATGTAAAACCGAGAGAAGCGGC
>NZ_JAOALE010000026.1:0-44831 GCF_047462575.1 Synechococcus sp. 'PEA 65AY6A-5F PE A' | reverse complement strand
ATCGCTTCACCGCTGAGCAGTAATGCTCAGCAGTGTTCAGCGTAAATGTATCAGGTTGTTGACACCGCTCCTCCAAGCTGGCCGCAAGGGCAGCTAGGCAGTCTTGGAGGGGGGATCCCTGCTCTAGGTGCCGGACGGCAACGGCATAGGCTTCGGGGTGGGCTTGCAACAAGGCCCGGCTCTGGCGCAGAAAGCGGTTGATGTAGGCCCTCATTTGAGCCGCAGAGGTCAAGGGCTGGGCTGCTGAGATCCCTGCCAGCAGCTTGGCCAACTGTTGTCTATCCTCCTCATCTCCCACCACTTGGCCATATTGGAGAGACTCCGCGGCAGCCCCTGCCATCCAAAACAGGCTGTAGCGCTCTAGATCTGCCCAGGGGATGCCCCCCTGGGCTTCCCAGGTGCGCATGGGGGCTTGATCCAGCTGCACTCCCCCGTAGCCGGGGATCCCGTGTCGGAAAGCCTGCCAGGGGCCCAGCACGTAGCCGCGCAAGGGGATCCCTAGCAGGTGGGCCACCACAATGTGTCCTGCCTCGTGGCAGATGACCCGCCGCCGATAGGCTGGAGAAGCCCAATCCAGCAGCGCGCCCAGCAACCCCGAGAGCCGCCCCCCAAAGGCCACCTGCTCGACAATCACCAAGCCGACCATCCCAGCCAAAGGCAGAGCCAACCGCGGCCCCAGGGCTGCCGACACCACCAAGGCCGCCACGATCCAAGCTGCGCGGGTGATTCCAGCCTCTGACATAAGGTTTCTATGCCTTCGCCTCCGGTCCTAGCTCGAGCGCCAGCAGCTCGTCGGCCAACTCCAAAAACGCCTCCCGATCCAGATAGGAAACATCTCCCACCCACTCCCCTAGCTTGACCACGTAGACTTCGCTCAAGGTCGGTCGGCGCCGCAGATCGCGGGAATAGGCCTTCACCAGCGCCAGCACCGATTGCTTTTTAACAATTCGCCGGTAGCGGGGATCGTCCCTGGCCCGCACTCGGTAGAGAACTCCTGTTTCATCGCCAATTTCCATCTCAAACTGGCGCTCGCGCACTTCTTCAATATAGAGTTGCCCCTCTTCATCCACCTTTTCCCGCTCTTCCACCACCACCTCGTAGCGGCGGGTGCTCAACACCTGGCCAAAAAAGAGCCCTCCGTAAGGGATCTCGCGAAAGGCTAGCTGCCGGCGGGAGATGGTGTAGAGGGGCCCCCAGAGGAAAGGGTAGAGCAACGAGAGAAACCCCGCCAGAAAGGAGACTGCCCCCAAGAAGGATCCCTCGCCAAAAGCGCGAGACAGCACCAGCAGCGCTACGCCCACCAAAATAGCTGTAATGATCCGGCCTACGCTCTTGAGGGCATCGCTCCAGTAAGCTGCGTACTGGAGCCGCGTCGGCACCAGCGGGATCACCGCCTCGCACTCTTCTGGGGTAAGCTCCAACAACATGCACTGAGATCCTCAAAACAGCCAACTCCGCCCCTTTACCCGCTGAGGGTGGGCCAGACCCCATCTTAGTAGAATGAGGCAGGGAAGCTCTGCTACCCTTGCTGCTCCTTCTAAGTGCTGCCCATGGTGCCCGGATCCCAGTTTGCTTCGACCGTCAGACAGCAGGTGGCCCAGTTGGACGAGGGATCCCGACGGGACAAGGCGTGGCTAGGAGATGCGGTGCTGAGCCTCTTTGCCCGCCAGTGGCTGCTCGGCCCGCCACCCGACTGGCAGGTGCCTTCCCCTCCCGGCTGCGATCTTAGCCGCGCGGAACTCTTCACCTGGCTCACCTCCAACCAATTTTTGTCGGCTCTGCGGGATCCCACCCAGGTGGAGGCAGAAATCGGCCTTATCTACGAAAGAGAAGGCCTCCCGGCAGCCTTTGCCTACATTCAGGAACAGCTCCTGCCTCTGTTTGTTAGACAGGTACACAACCGTGCCAAAACCCTGCGCAGCAAGCGGCGCTAGAGCCTTGAACTCCGGAGCAGCAAGAGGCTTCCCCCTAGCTGGCTCTCCTGGCCAGGATTTTCACCCCCCTCACCCCCTGGGAGAAGGGGCCCTTACTCCCACAGCCGCCGGATGGGAGAGCGGTGCAAAAGGCGGTGGGTTTCGGCCAACAACTCCGGGATCGGCAGGTGCTGCGGACAACGGGGCAGGCAGTCGCCGCACTCGCTGCAGCGGTCGGCAGGCACCCCTGGGAACCAGTGCCCTGCCTGGCCGAACATGTTGTAGCGATATTGGGCAAACTCGGTCATCTCGTGGGCAAGAGCCAAGTTGCGCAGCCGCAGCACCTCTGGGATGTGGATCCCTTCTGGACAGGGTAGGCAGGCATAGCACTGGGCACAGCGGCTGGACCCCAGGCGCTCCTCTTCTGCTTGGCGCAGCCGCTCCTGCACCGCTAGGCCCTCCGTCCACCAGCGTCCCGGATCCTGCAGGGCCACCAGGGCTGTTTGTAACTCGTCAGGATGGGTGATGCCTAGGCTGAGGGTGTGGATGCGGGGATCCGCCAGCAAAAAGCGGTAGGCAAACTCCAAGGGGCTAAAGGGCGCACAGCTCTCCTGCAGGCGCTGGGGCGGGCGATAGAGCATCCCCCCTTTGTCGGCAGGGGAGATGATGAACACCCCCATATCCTGCTGGGCTGCCGCCTCCAGGGCCGCGGCATTGCGCTGCTGGAAAAAGTGGTAGTGCAAATTCACAAAGTCAAACTGGCCCCTCTGGATGGCCTGCAGGATTAGCTCCAGGGATCCATGAGTGGAAAAGCCGATGTAGCGCACCAAGCCCTCCTGCTGCGCCTGCCGCAGCAGCGGCAAGCCCTCCTGCAGTACCCACTCCAGGTGTTCGGGCAGGTTGATGCCGTGGAAGGCAAACTGATCCAGATACTCCACCTGCAGCCGCCGCAGGGATCCCTCCAGTCGTTCCCGCAGCCTCTCGCCGGGCGTAAGCTTGGTGGTCAGGATCAGGCGCTGCCGCGGCACTGCCAGCTTCTGCAGGATCTCCCCCAAGAGCACCTCGGCCTGGCCATAGGCCTGCGCCGTTTCGATGTGGTTGATCCCTGCTTCTAGCGCCGCTGCCACCGTGGCCTGGGCCTGCTCCGGCGGCACATGGACTAGGCGCATGCTGCCCAGGGAGAAAGCCGACATAAGCTGCTGTGTGCGCCCAAAGCGGCGGTAGAGCATCTAGCCCAAGGCCTCCCTGAAAAACGCCACTGCCTCTGCCAGCACCTCGAGGAAGCGATCCACCTCGGCCAGGGTGTTGTAGAGGTAAACGCTGGCCCGCGCTGTTGACTGCACCTGCAAGTGGCGATGCAGCGGCTGGGTGCAGTGGTGGCCGGCCCGGATGGCGATCCCCTGCTCATCCAGCAGCGTAGACAGGTCGTGGGGGTGGATGCCCTCCGCTGAAAAGCTGACCAGCCCCGCCCGCCGCGTCGGGTCCTTGGGGCCATAGATTGTAATGCCTGGAATGCGCTGAAGCCCTTCTAGGAGGCGAGCGGTTAACTTTTGCTCATGGGCATGCACGCGCTCCAGACCGATCTGGCTTAGGTAATCGACGGCTGCCCCCAGACCCACCGCTTGGGCAATGGCCGGCGTGCCCGCCTCAAACTTGTGGGGGATATCGGCGTAGGTGGCGTGATCCCAGTACACCTCAGCAATCATCTCGCCCCCGCCCAAAAAGGGCGGCATGGCCCGCAGCAGCTCCCGCTTGCCGTAGAGCACCCCGATCCCCGTGGGGCCGCCCATCTTGTGCCCAGAAAAGGCCAGCCAATCGCAGTCTAGGGCCTGCACATCCACCGGCATGTGGGGCACGCTCTGACAGGCATCCAGCAACACCTTGGCCCCACAGCGATGGGCTAACTCAACCACCTCCCGGACAGGGTTGATGGATCCCAGCATGTTGGAGACGTGAGTTACAGCCACTAGGCGGGTGCGGTCGCCCAGCAAAGAGCGGTAGTGCTCCAAATCCAGCTCGCCCTCGGGCGTGATCTGGATAAACTTGAGGCAGGCCCCCGTCTTTTGAGCCACGAATTGCCAGGGGATCAAGTTGCTGTGGTGCTCCATCACCGACAGAATAATCTCATCCCCCCGCTCTAGGGTGCTCATGCCCCAACTGTAGGCCACCAGGTTAATGGCCTCGCTGGCGTTGCGGGTGTAGATGATCTCTTGCGGGGAAGGCGCGTTGATAAAGCGGGCAATCTTCTCCCGCGCCCCCTCGTAGGCCTCCGTGGCTTCGTTGCCCAAGGTATGCACTCCCCGGTGCACGTTGGCGTTGCTGTGCCGATAGTAGAAATCCATTGCCTGCAAAACCGCCAGCGGCTTCTGGGAAGTGGCCGCATTGTCAAAATAGATGAGCGGCTGGCCGTTGACTTGGCGCTGCAAAATTGGAAAATCCGACCGCACCTGGGCAGCTAAGTCGGCAGCAGCGTCAAAAGCCTGGTCCAGCTTGGGGGAAGAAAGAGAGGATACCGCCATAGTCTGCGCAGAAGCCTACCTCCCTCAGTATGGCATCGCTCTGGGCACCCCTCGGCAAACTCCTTCCCTCTCGCCAGGGATCCCTACCTCCCCTCGCCAGTCGGAAAAGTTGTCAAGAACTGTAATTTTATGTTAAGTTTGTTTACGTACAGTTATGAGGCATTACCTATGCAATCCTCTCCTAGGATCCCTTCTCGCCTGGACTCCGCTTCTGTGGCCCAGTACTACGACACCACCAACGACTGGATCCCGGGCTGGACGGAGCAGGCGGAGCGTTGGAATGGCCGCCTGGCTATGGTGGGTTTGGTGATCAGCGTTGCCACAGAGGCGCTGGTGGGTCACAGTGTTTTTGCCACCACTCTCGCTCAGTGGCTGGGACTGCGATAGTTGAGAACATCTGAGTTTTACGCAAGCATCAGGTCGGGCGTTCTGTCTGGGGGCTGCCCGATCGGCTCGCTACCCAGGCTATTGACTGTTTCACTGAACCCAACAGGCCGATGATCCTCGACAACCCTTTCTTTCCTTACATTGCCGTTATGGTGAGCGGGCTGGTGGCTGCTGTTGCCCTCGGTTCGATGGCTTTCTTCAACTCCAAGCGTCCTGCGGGCTGGGAGGGTGCTGCTCGTCCGCGATACGTGCCTCAGTATGGGCAAGAGGGCGAGGCTCCGCCCGAGTGGGAAATTGGGTGGACGGAAAAGGCCGAGCGCTGGAACGGGCGATTGGCCATGCTGGGGTTTGCCATTAGCATTGCGGTGGAAGCCCTGGTAGGTCACAGCGTGCTGGCCTCCGTCCTGGGGCTGCGCTGAGCTGGCTTCGACAGTGGATAGGCGGATCTGGCTAGCTTTCTTGGGCCGATTTGTCGGGATATCCCGAGAAGCCTAGGTTCTCGTCTGTCAAGCGCTGGGTTGGGGTCTTCGCTTCCCTGCATTTGAACGCGAGACAGTATCCGTCTCCCCAAGATTGCCAACAACGAAATCGAGATTCTACCCCAGCGCTCCGCTTTTCTTTAATTTGAGGATCTGGGCCACCACCCCTAAGGTCTCTTCGTAAAGATAGTCGGGGCCAGGCCGCTGCAACTCGGCAGCTAGCAGCGTTTCCAAGGACTCCTGCTCCAGGGGAGCCACCTGGCGAACCACGCACCTCTGGGCACCTCCCATGGCTTCCATGCGCATGCACCCTGTGGTTTCTGAACAGAGCACGGTGCAGGCGTCGGCTTCCTGGTTGCTGGAGGTGAGGCGCAAGCCGATGAGATCTCCCGCCTGGCTCATCTCCGAGACCAGGGGCACGGCAGCCAATTCTGCCCTCACCTCGCCTCCCGCTTGGGTTTGGAAGCGGATGCGGTCGATCTCGTAGTCGTGTTCCCAAGTCTGGGCCCGCTCGGTGGGCGTCCACCCCAGCCGGCTGGCCAGCCAGCCCAAGAAAAGGAGGGCCTGGCAGGGGTTGCCAGCTCTGTAGTCAATGGTTACTTGATCTATCCAGGACAGAGACTCTCGCCGATCTGGGGGGTCGAAGGCTTGGGCGGTGAGTTCCTGCCAGGGCAGCAGCCGTCGCCAGTTGAGATCCCCGCAGTGGTGCCCCTCGCTGATGAGGAGATGAATTTCCTGCAGGTCTTCTTCTGGGTTGACAAAGCCCCGCGAGTCGACGATGACGCGGTTGCTCAGGGCTACCAGCTTTTGAAACAACAAGCTATTCAAGTCTAAGTTCCCTTGCCACCACAGGAACGTGGGCAGGTTGGGGATCAACAGCGAGGCGACAGTGCTGCAAGCGCGCACAAAAGCCGATTCCGGCGCTTTCAGGGTGATGTACTCACAACACACCAGCGAGCTGCGCTGCTCGCGGGTCACCGGGCAATAGGCCGCCACCTGGGCCTCGATGGCGTCGTCTGTGGCTCCCTCCCGTTTGGCCCTTAGGTCGATGACGCGGCAGGGGTTCTGGGTGGCAATGGCTTCGACGGTGGGGGAAGGCAGCAGCAGGGCATCGTCTAGCGACTCATACACCACCAGGGTAAAGGTGGCAGCCCGGGCGGCAACGCTCTCTCCCTTGGAGGACCAGATCTTGTTCAGCTCCTGCTCAATGTCCTCGATGGAGACATCTTTTGGGGTTTGTAAAGGCAGGACGGCGGCAGGTTGGTCCATAGTCTCCTCCTGGAGTAGCCTCTTGCTCGATTCTAGGCAGACAGGCCGGCTGCACAGGAGGGGTTTAAGGTAAGGTACAGATTGGTCAAACCTCTCTTCAGGTTGCCTCTTCTATACTCTCAGGCCGGGCGCGGCTGGATGCTTAGCTCCAAGGGTCGGCCAGGATCCCCCACAAGCACTAGACTGCGGCCATTGGCTTGCAGATGCCGCACAATCCAGTACAGGGTCTCGATGCGCTCTGGGCAGCCCAGTTTTTCCGCCAACTGGGGCAAGGTCAGGGATCCCTTTTGCTCTCGCATCACCTCCAGCACCTGGCGCTGGAGCTGCAGGACGGCGCTGGCCGCTTTCTTGCCTGCTTCCACCCCCGGCTGGTGGTAGGCGTTGACCTGGATTAAAGAGGCGTAGAGGCCCACTGCCCGTTCGTAGAGGGCAATCAGGGCCCCCACGGAGCGGGCGTCCACCCGCGGCAGCGTTATGGTGATGGAGTCGCGCCCGTTGTCGTAGAGGGCCTGGCGGGTGCCCTGCAGTAGGCCATCCAGGTAGTCGCCGCTGGTTACCTCGGGCTCTACGAAGGGGGAAGGGATCCCCGGCTCGCGATCCTGGAGCACCTCGATGAAGGTGACGAAGAAGTTGTTGAGGCCGTCCCGCAACTGCTGCACGTAGGCGTGCTGATCGGTGGTGCCCTTGTTGCCGTAGACGGTTAGGCCCTGCTCCACGCGGTTGCCCTGCAGGTCGTGGGACTTGCCTAGAGATTCCATCACCAACTGCTGCAGGTAGCGGCTAAACAGCGCCAGGCGGTCTTTGTAGGGTAAAACTACCATATCCTTGCGCCCCCGCCCCTCGCCGACGATGTACCAAGCCATGGCCAAGAGGGCAGCGGGGTTGCGCTCCAGCTGGGGTACGCGGGTGGCTTTGTCCATGGTGGCAGCTCCGGCCAGCAAAGCCCGGATGTCGATCCCCTGCAACGCTGCCGGCAACAGGCCTACTGCCGAAGTTTCTGACGTGCGCCCCCCCACCCAGTCGAAGATGGGGAAGACTGCCAGCCACCCTTCCCGCTGCGCCTGCTGCTCCAATTGGCTGCCGGGACCAGTAACGGCTACTGCCTGGCTGGCAAAGGGGATCCCGGCCTTCCGGTAAGCCAGCTCCACTTCCACCAAGGCGTTGCGCGGCTCGGGCGTGTTACCGGATTTGGAGGCAACAATCACCAGGGTCTGTCCCAGTTTGCCCGCTAGCCGTCCCAGCACCCGATCAAACCCGTCGGGATCCGTATTGTCGATGAAGTGGATGTTCAAGGGCGGCTGCAGCGGAGCCAAGGCCTCCGCCACAAATTGCGGCCCCAGGGCCGAGCCGCCAATGCCAATCCAGAGCAGCTCGGTGAAACGCCCTCCTCCACTTGCCGGGATCACGCCGCCGTGGATCTTTTTGGCAAAGCTCTCCACCTGTTCAACGCAGTCTTGAATTGCCTGCCGGATTTCGGCAGTGGGAGCCAGCTCCGGCGCCCGCAGCCAATAGTGGCCCACCTGGCGACCTTCGTCCGGGTTGGCAATGGCCCCGGCTTCTAAGGCCTGCATTTCAGCAAAAGCCCGGGCAAAGAGAGGCCGCAGGGCCTCCACTTGGGCAGGGGTAAAACGGATGCGGCTGATATCCACAAAAATTTCCAGCTCGGGATGGTAGTAGAGCCAATCGCAGTAGCGCTGCCAAAGTTGAAGGCTGTCCATGGGATCCCTGCCGCCAAAGCCGTAACTAGCTTACCAAAGCCGCGCCGCAGCCGGCTCCCTGCCAAGAAGCAGCTAGGATCCAAGTGCTCCCCGAAAGCGCCTCCCATGAACCTGGACGCCGACCGGCAGTGGATGGAACGCTGCCTCTCCTTGGCCCGCTCGACACCACAGCGCCCCTCCCCTAACCCGCGGGTAGCCTGCGTCATTGTCCGGGGGGATCAGGTGGTGGGGGAAGGTGTTCATCTGGGAGCCGGCCAGCCCCACGCCGAGGTCTTGGCTCTGCAGCAGGCGGGATCCCTGGCCAAGGGCGCCACCCTCTACGTTAACCTCGAGCCCTGCAACCACTATGGGCGCACCCCCCCTTGTACTGAGGCCATCCTGGCTGCCGGGATCCGGCGGGTGGTGGTGGGAATGCAGGATCCCAATCCCCTGGTGGCCGGCAAAGGGATCCGCCGCCTGCAGGAGGCAGGGGTTGAGGTGACGGTGGGGGTGCTGGAGCAGGAATGTCAGGAGCTCAACGAAGGCTTTGCCTTCGCCATTGTGCAGAAACGGTGTTTTGGCCTGCTCAAATACGCCATGACCCTAGACGGCAAGAGCGCCGCCGCCACCGGCCACAGCCGCTGGATCAGCAATCCGCTGGCGCGAGAGTGGGTTCACCGCCAGCGGGCCTGGCACGATGCAGTCATCGTGGGCTCCGGCACCGTCTGGCACGATAACCCCCACCTTACCTGCCGCCTGCCGGATTTTCACGGATCCCAGCCCCTGCGAGTGGTTCTCAGCCGCTCTCTGAATCTGCCCCCGCTGGCCCACCTGTGGCAAGTGGAGGAGGCGCCAACTTTGGTGATTACCGAAGCCACTGAGGCCCATCCCCTCTGGGGAGGCCTGGCCAAGCAAGGGGTGGAGCTGCTGCACCTGGATCGAGTAACCCCGGCTCAAGCGGCGCAGGTTCTCTTTGAGCGAGGCTGTCTGAGTGCCCTCTGGGAATGCGGCGGCACCTTGGCCTGGGCAGCCCTCAAGGATGGGGCCATTCAGAAGGTGGCCGCCTTCATCGCTCCCAAGATCTTGGGCGGGGCCGACGCGCCAACCCCCGTAGCAGGAGAAGGGATCCCGGATGTGAACCAAAGCTGGCAACTGTTGGAGCCGCAACTGCAGACTGTGGGGGATAACTGGTTGATAACCGGGAAGATCCTCCCTTCTGGCGCCGACGACTCCGGTGAATGATTTGTTCTCGATGACTCTCAATTGTCATCCGAGAGAGTTTTAGGTTTTTGAACGAACAAAATCATATCTGCTTAAGGTAAACGAGTATACTGCTCAGAAAGAATGTGGCGTTTCTGAAAAACAGGGATCGAAACTGAGCTAGCCTGTGATAGGCTACTGGTGCCCTCTAGAGCTTGCGGTTCAAAGGAATATAGCCCACAGAAAAAACCTTACCTGAGTAAGGTTTCAGCTCGTGTGACGATACGGGTTTTGCCCAAGCAGGCTGTAACTGCCATTTTGCCAAAAGCCACCCGGATCATTGAGCTCCTCTGGGGTGAGCCTTGAGAAAGCGACAACAAAGGGCTGTCCTTCTTGTCCAGTCTCCTTTCGTTGCCTGCCCGGCGAGCTGATTGAGAACTTTCCCCTCTCATTTCCCAGTACAAATCTTGGTAGGGAGGATCATCATGTTGAACCTTTTTGCCGGCCTGCTCTTTGCCTCGGCTCACCTCAGCCCTTCAGGAAATGTCCTCATTGAAGGAGATGTGGGGGAGTGGGCTTTTGCCGATCGCCAAGTTACTGAGACAGCTACATTGACTGTTCTCATACGGCCCGAGGCGAGCTTGGCCTCTTGGAGAGAAATGCTCTCGGTCATGAACGTTCAGGTACCAAAATTGCCCCGCTTCCTGGCAAACAATATGCGGAATAATCTCCTAGAGTACTGCCCCCAAACAATGTGGGAGTTTCACCGGGAAAGCGAAGAGGATGTCCTCTACGAGTTCCGTAGCGCCGGCTGTCGTGGGCAGGTTGCCGGGATCCAAGAGCATGAAATTGGCCGCATCACCCAAGGCCCAGACGGCCCTGTGCGCATTGCCTACGCCGCCAAGCCAGAGATGACACCCGAAATGCGGAGCCGCTGGCTGAACTTGCTGGGCAGCGAGGTGGGGACGGCTCGGGGCTTTCCCATCCAAAACCTTACCGGGGCCGCCCGAAAGCCTTCTTCCCCAGCTCCAGAGCAGCCGATCGCCCACTGGCTACAGGAAGCAACCGAGGCCCTGAAGCGGCAGGAAGATTTGCTGGCCGAGCTGGATCGCCTCGCTCAGGAAGCGCAAGCCAATGCCCGCGCCTATAGCCAGAAAGCCCCAAACGAGGCGGGGACAAGGGTGATCAGCCTGCACCGAGGTCGGGGAGACGGCAGCCCTGGCGAGGCCACAACCGAGTTTAAGACCACCGACACCTTGATCTGGGCCATCTTGCCGGTGGGCAGCCTCCCTGCCAACGCCCAGGTGGAGATGCTCTGGTACTACGAGGGCGGAGAAGCCGGGAGCGAGCAACTGATCCGCAAGTTTGATTTTCCCTGGGATCCCCTAGCCGACACGGTGCGAGGCTTTCTCAGCTTCAGCCAACCCTACACCGGGCGCTACCGCGTCGAGGTTCATGTCAACGGCGAGAAGATAGGAGTTGGCCGCTTTACAATTCGGTAGCCTTAGCTTGGCTCCCGCTTCCAACTCTTTTCTCTCGGAGGGAGACCGGCCTCTCTCTTAGAAGACTTACAGACAACAATTTCTAACTATAAATCCAGACTTTCCGGCAGGGCAATGTCCATCGCCATCTGCCTGTTTTTCGCGCTGTGAAGACCGTTGTGCTGAGAGCGAAAAGATAGCTCGACATTCTCTAGCGAGTTCTGATCACAGCTCTAGCTTTGAGGTTGTAGATAAAGCTGGTGCGGTACTGCAACAGCAAATTGCGCAGGTAAAGGGGCAAGTTGCGCTGGTAGAGTAGGCGAGTTCTGCGGTAGATCAGTTTGCGGCGACGGTTGATCGCCCGGCTGCGCTGCTGCAAAGGAGCCTGCAGAGAACGCTGAAGTGCCAGGGATCCAGCCGCGCCGGCCAGCCTCCGCCGTACCATACCCCACCTCTCAAGCAGCAGTTAGCTCAAGTGTAAGGGATCCCCCTGCGAGCAGCCGCTGGCGGGTCGATGTATTTTGGTATCCTGCAGACAATTGGCCTGAGGAGCTAGGAGCTGCCCGGAAGCTTTCTCCTTTGCCAGATCTTGCAACAGTTGCCGGCGCTTCCCCCGAAGGGCGACAGGTGTAGGCCGCTTGAACGCCCAGCAATCTTTGCCAGCGGGATCCCTTTGGGGCCTGTAGCTTAGACAAGGCCGGCAAGGCCCCAGGGGGCCGCGCCCGCCGCTACCCCGCCGACAAGTTGCTGGCTGCAGAAGACGGAGAACTCTTTACGCTTTAACCAGGTTTTGTCAATAGCAGTTGAGCGACAGGTTCGTTACAATAGATTACAGCTTAGATTATGATATGTTGATTATCCTTGCCATTGTGATCCTACTGGGGTTCTGGGCGCTGCGCTTAATGGAACAGGCGTTTCAGCGGCAGGAGTTCTCGCGCATGTTGGCGGGAACGCTGGTGGCCGTAGCTGCCGGTGGTGTTTTAACCTGTTACTTCCTGATGAGCGATATTCTACAGATGCTGTTTCCTCTGCAGGCTCAGTCTCTCCACTCACAGGAGCTCCTCTCCGACCTAAGCTGGCTCGACTAAGCCAGTTGTGCTGCCAGCCAGGCTTGAATACTCCGGATCATTCGTTGGTTAGGAGCCAGTAAGTCTTGATAAAAAAACTGCGCGAAAGCATCGATGGGACTGAACTCCCCCCCGACCCGGAAAGGATAGCTGAAACCCAGCGGGGTTAAGTGATCCCCCTCCAGGCGTTGCCATTCGGTGTAGCCTCCGTACTTGCGGCGAAGCTGTTGATAGAGCAGCGGAATATCGTCAATATCATCCTGCTGAAACTCTACAAGCAGGTTGTTTCTAACCGGATACTGCTCCTCGATAAGGCGATTGGTTTCTGCCGGAGAAGGCTCAAACTCCAACCACAGATTCACTGGCGGTGACGAGGATCCCATCCACATCCGCCACAGAGTGCTCAGTTGCTGTTGCGGCCACGCCTGGGCCAAGGCCTGCAGCACCGGCAGCGCCCGTTCCAGTCCCGCATTGCTGTAGGCCAAGAAAATATTGCCGCGCCGCTGGGATCCCAAAGAAGGAAGGGCTAGGCAGGAGAGGATCTGCAGCTTACCGCCAAGGCTGTGGCCCAAGCCAAAGAGGGGCAACCCCATCAAACCTTTGCTCTGCAGGCTTCTATGCAAAGATTGCGCTGCTTTAAAAGCCAGTTGCGCGTGATCGATATCGGTGGTGTAGGGGGTAGCCACAACGGCCATGCCCATACGGGCCAATTCTTCCAGCAGGCGGCTGTAGAAAAATTGTGGGGCAGATCCCACAAAAGCTCCGCCCAGAAAGTGGATCACGGCACGGGGTTGGGGAGGCAGAAGAAACCAAGTCTGTCCATCCGTTTGCCAAGTCAATGTCATGGTGCTACAACCTCACCTGCGATTTGACTGGGATTTCCCACAAAACCCGCTAGCCGACAGGATCCCACTTCATCCTAATGGAGTACCAACAGACTAGTGGATCGCCCCCCGGGATCCTAGACCAAGCAACTCACTCGTGGCGCGACTGGCCCCAAAGTCGCCAAAACTGCAGCAGCTATCGGGTGAACCCATCACTCGCACCCCCTTCGCAAAAGATTGGGAAAGGCGAACCGGACAAGCCTCCCTGGGGAGCTCCCAAGCCTCGGCGAGGCCCCGTGAAAGTACCCTTGGCAGTTTCCCTTAGCATGGGCGGCCCTAGATCTTGGCCAAAATACGTGATCCTCAGGATGGCTACGTCAAGTATTTCTTGCATTCTAGGTTTATGAGCTCAGATAACAAATTCTCCGCTGAGATTGCCATCAGATTGTGAGGTTGTAATGAGCATTCGCGAGATTATCGACGAGGTCTTACGATCCTCGACCCTGACGCTGCAGCAGGAGTTTTCTATTAACAAAATCCTTCGGGAAAAAGACTACAACCTATCTGACCTGGAAGCTTTAGACGAGCTGGTAGAGACAATTCTTCGCCAGGAGGTGAAAGCTGCTCCAGACTCTTGCAAAAGCCCCAGCGACACCCAAAGATGGCAAGGCGAGATCTCAGGTGAGATCCGTATTGCTTAGGTGACCAGCTCTCGATTGGAGGATTTTTTCGAGCAATTGCTGCACCTGACTTTAGTCAGAGTAAGCTTCTAGCCTTTGTAGGATCTCTTGGATTAAATGCTCGTCGGGGCCGCTGAGCTCTGGGTGGAGGGTCGCCTGGTTGAGGTAGTGCCTCAGATCCTGACAGGCCTGCTGCCAACGCCCCAACTGGTAACAGAGCAAGCCCCGATCCCTCAGGTGGGGCAAGGACTCTGGGATCAATAACAAGATGCGCTCCACCGCTGCCAAGGCAAGCTCTAGCTGGGCGCGGCTCAAGTAAATCTGCTTAAGATTGTTGAGCAGCCGCACCAAGATTAGGCGAGGAGGGGTGGGGCGGAGGTGATGATCTTGTAAAGGGATCCTGGGCCCGTAGATCTGTGCCAAACGCTCTTGGCAGTCCTCGGGAAACAAAATTTCTCCCTGATGAAAGGGATCCACAAAAATCTCCGCGTCTGCAAACAGGGGCCGCACCAGAAAGTGGCCGGGCATGCCTACCCCTGCCATGGGAAAATCGATCCGCCGCGCCAGCTCTAGATAGATCAGAGAAAGAGTGATCGGGATCCCGGTGCGCCGATCGATCACCTCGTTTAAAAAGCTGTTGCGCGGGTCATAATAGTCTTCGCTGTTGCCACAAAAGCCCAGATCTTCAAAGAGATAGCGATTTAAAATCCGGATGACGCGCAGGGGGTAGCGCTCGGGAGGAAGACGCTCTTGCACTTCTGCGGCCATCTCATCCAAAGCGGCCAAATACTCTTCTACATCCAAGTCGGGATAGGCTTCTTGGGCGATCCAGAGGGCCGCTCGGCCCAGATCGATGGGATCCGCTTGAATTTCTTGGAGGAAGCGTTGGCGGGCAGCAGGAATGCTCATGGGAGGCTGGAGTGTTTGTCAACCATCTCGGCTAGAACAGCAGCGTGCAGAAGCTGGTCAACAGCAGCGTCAATGCCGTCAGAAGCAGGCTAAAGCTCCACAGCCCCACGGCGGCAAACAGGAGGAGCCCGATGACCCAGATGAGCAGAGCATTCCAGTAGGGCCGGTTGGGGGCCTTGGAAACGTTGATTTTTTGGAAGAAGGGCAGCAGGATAAACGCCACATCCAGCAGCAGCCGCGGCAGCCGCAAATCCTGGGGCAACGGCCGATCCCGCACTGCCAAGTAGAGCAGCCCCCAGCTCAACAGGAGCGGGAGCAGCAACAGGTAATTGGATTCGGCCAGCAGCGGTCGATCCACGACTAGCGGAAACAGAGGGCTGATCCCCCAGCCCAGATAGAGGTAAAAGTCGAACTTCAACAGCGGCTGCAACAGAGGGGGCAGGCCGAGGCGCTGAATGTGTTGTTGAATCCTACTCCCCTGAGCTCCGGATCTCTGGCCCCCAGATCCGCCTGTTTGAGGGGTTTGCCCTGCCGGGGTTGCCCGCCAACCGCAGTGGTCGCAGTAGGGGGACTTGTAGCGATAGGCCGGGATCGGCTTGCCACAGGCCGGGCAGCGCTGGATCGGACGAGGTTGAGAACTGGAGGCCATGACCACCCGTGATGCTCCTGCTCTAGCATGCCCCAATTGCGTTCAGTTGATTCCCAGGACAAAAGATAACGTGATACAGGCTGCCCCCAAGGCTGCTCCGGCGATCACCTGGACGGGCGTATGGCCCAGCAACTCCCTCAAGTAGGGCTCCTGGAAGCGATCTGCACCCTTCTCCTCAAACCATTCTTCCATGAGGCGGTTCAGCACCCGCGCCTGCTTGCCGGCAGCCTGACGGATCCCGGCGGCATCGTACATCACCACCAGCGCAAAGACCATCGTTGCCGCAAACAGCAGGCTGTCCCAGCCTTCCTCCAGCCCCACCCCCACCGACAAAGCCGTTACCAGCGCTGCGTGAGAGCTGGGCATCCCCCCTGTCTCCACCAAAACCCGCAGGTTGAGCTTGCCCGAACGCACATAGGCCAGGATCAGCTTGATGGCCTGGGCCAAGACACTGGCCAGCAGAGCAACCCAGAGAACGTGGTTGGCCATCAACTGCTGCAGCATAGGGCTCTCCGGCACCAGAACGCGACCAGGGTCTCCGACAGGGTGGACAGGGATCCCATCTACCTTCTTGTCCTCTTGTCTCAATGCTGGCGGCGGGTGATGAAATCGGCCAGAGCCAACAGGGGCTCGGCCTGGGATCCGTAGGGGCGCAACGCCTCCTTGGCCGATTGGATCAGTTCCTCAGCTTTCTGCCGGGAAGCCTCTAGGCCCAACAAGCTGGGGTAGGTGGCTTTGGCGGCAGCTTGATCCTTGCCTGCCGTTTTGCCCAGTTGCTCGCTGGTGGCAGTAACATCCAAAATGTCGTCCACGATCTGAAAAGCCAGGCCGATGTCCCGAGCGTAGTGGCTCAGCCGCGCCAGCAGCTCCTCATCGGCCCCTGCCAGGATCCCTCCCGAAACCACCGAGGCCTCCAGCAGAGCACCCGTCTTGTGGCTGTGGATGTACTCCAAAGTTTCTAGGGAAATGGCTTTGCCTTCGGACTCCAGATCCACCACCTGGCCCCCTACCAAGCCGGTTGCCGCCACAGCATGGCCAATGCGGGCAATGACTTGCAGCACCAACTGCGGCGGCACCCCCCGCGTTTGGCTGGCGATATGCTCAAAGGCATAGGCCAACAGGGCATCTCCTGCCAAAATGGCGATATCCTCGCCGAATACCTTGTGATTGGTGGGCTTGCCGCGGCGAAAATCGTCGTTGTCCATCGCCGGCAGATCGTCGTGGATCAGCGACATGGTGTGGATCATCTCCAGGGCGCAGGCGGTGGGCATGGCCTGCTCCACAGAGCCGCCGGCCAACTCACAGGCCGCCAGACAGAGGATCGGCCTCAGGCGTTTCCCCCCCGCCAGCAGGCTGTAGCGCATCGCCTCGTAAATGCGCTCCGGATAGGCGGGAACCAATGCCGCAGAAAGCGCCTCTTCCACCTGTTGCTGGCGTTGGCTCAAGTAGGTGTCCAGGTTGAAGGTTTGGGCAACCAAGGGAGGGCTCCTCTCAACTCAGCAACGGCGGGAAGGGGTTCTACAACAGGCCTGCAAGCTGACATTATCTCATGTCCACTCTAGGTCGGGATCCGCCTTCCTCAGCCGGTGAAAGCAAGTTGCAACCCCTAAGGAAAGGGTCAAGAGGAAGGGCCGCGAGCTTGCGCTAGCCGTCCCCCCAATGTCAGGATGCATTGAGGATCTTGAACCGGCTTGGTCTTCCCATGTCCCACTCACCTGCTCAGCTCAGCGCTTCTCCTTCCTCCGTCGGCGATGGCGACCGTCTGCTGCGGGCGGCCCGCGGGGAAGTGGTAGATCGTCCCCCCGTTTGGATGATGCGTCAGGCGGGTCGCTACATGGCGGCCTACCGCGAGCTGCAGAGCAAATACACCTTCAAGCAGCGCTGCGAGATCCCGGAGCTGGCGATTGAGATCTCGCTGCAGCCGTTTCGCGCCTTTGCCCCCGACGGCGTCATTATGTTCAGCGACATCCTCACCCCCCTCGAGGGCATGGGGATCCCCTTTGAGTTGGTGGAGCAGCAGGGGCCGATCATCGACCCGCCGATCCGCTCCCAGGCCCAAGTTGAGCAAATCCGACTGCTAGAGCCGGAAGAAAGCCTGCCCTTTATCAAGACCATCCTCAGCACTCTGCGCCGCGAGGTGGAAGGGAAGGCGACGCTGCTGGGCTTTGTCGGCTCCCCTTGGACCTTGGCCTGCTACGCCGTGGAGGGCCGCAGCTCCAAAGATTATGCCCATATCAAGAGCCTGGCCTTCACTCAGCCGCAGGTGTTGCATCAGTTGCTGAGTAAGCTGGCGGATAGCATTGCCCGCTACGTGATCTACCAGATCGAGTGCGGCGCCCAGGTGGTGCAGCTCTTCGACACCTGGGCCGGCCAGCTCAGCCCCGGCGACTACGAAACCTGGGCCTTGCCCTACCAAAAGCAAATTGTGGATCAGGTGAAAGCTCGGTGCCCGCAGGTGCCGCTCATTCTCTACATCAACGGCAGCGCTGCTTTGTTGGAGCGGGTGGGCAAAGCTGGCATCGATGTGTTCAGCCTCGATTGGATGAGCGATATGGCCGAGGCCAGGGCCCGCCTGGGATCCCTGGCGGTGCAGGGCAATCTCGACCCGATGGTGTTGCTGGGATCCCCGGAATTCATCCGGCAGCGCACCCTGGAGGTGATTCAAAAGGCGGGATCTCGCGGCCACATCATGAACCTGGGCCACGGCGTGCACCACACCACTCCGGAGGCCAATGTCCATCACTTTTTCGAGACGGTGCGCCAGGCGGCAGAGCTGCTCAAAGCTCTCTAGCCGTATGGAAAAACCCCTTGACTTTAGGGGTAGGGTTTGCCTTGCGAGCCAGGGATCCCCGGTGTACATCAGCGTCATCATCCCCACCTACAACCGCCGTCCCATCTTGCAGAAATGTCTGCAGGCCTTGGCGCAGCAGCAGCCTGGCCCCTACGACGGCTACGAGGTGGTGGTGGTGGACGACGGCTCCACCGATGGCACGCTGGAATGGCTGCAGAGCCAGCCGCCAGATTTGCCGCCGATCAGGCTTTTGTGCCAAGAACACCGCGGCCCTGCTGCCGCCCGCAACCTGGGGTTTCGCCACGCCCAGGGATCCATCATTGTCTTTATCGACAGCGACCTGGTGGTGGTGGAGCACTTTTTGGCCGCTCATGCCCAGATGCTGCGGCGACACGGGGTTACCGGCAATCCCGACTCGCCCCACGAGGCCAAGGTCTTCACCTACGGGCGGGTAATCAACACCTGCAATTTTCGGGATCCCTGCTCCGAGCCCTTCAAGCCCACCGATTTTTCGGCAGCCTTCTTTGCCACCGGCAACGTGGCCATTGCCCGCCATTGGCTGGAGCGGGCTTGTGAAACCCCTGCCGGCCCCTTTGACGAGCGGTTTCACCTCTACGGCTGGGAAGACCTGGAGCTGGGGGTGCGGCTAAAGCGCCTGGGCCTGCGCCTGGTCAAGTGCCCCCAAGCCACCGGCTACCATTGGCATCCGCCCTTCGAGCTGGCGCAAATCCCAGCCCTCATCGAGCGGGAGCGGCAGCGGGGCCGCATGGGTATTCTCTTTTACCAAAAACACCCCACCTGGGCCGTGCGCCTGATGATCCAACTGACGCCTCTGCATCAATGCCTGTGGGGCCTTCTGTCGCTGGGGGGGTGGCTGAACGAGAAGCGCTTAGAGCCGCTGCTGCGCTGGTTGATCCGGCAGGGCCGCTCGCAGTTGGCCTTGGAGCTGTGTCGGGTTTTCTTCCTCAACTGGTACAACGTCCAGGCGGTTTACGAGAGCTACAGAGCGATGAAAGCCCGAAACACGGGGATCCACCTGTTCTGAGCGCTCACCAGCGTCGGATAGGTCAGCCGACCATAGTCCTTGCCGGGGAGCAAGGGCGTTCCGGGATCCGGGTCGGCAGGGCCAAGGGGTTCCCAAACGGCGCCGGCCCCCTTGACAATGGCCCACACCGCCGCCACATCCCAGATCTTGGGCGAGCGTTCTACCGCCCCCAAAAGGCTGCCGCCGGCCACCGCCAGCAGGTTGTAGGCAGCGCCGCCCAGCATGCGGGCTTTGCAGGGAAATTGCGGGCTAATCCAGTGGCTGCTGCGGGAGCAAAAATTAAACAGTTGGTTGGGTCCGGGTGGGGCGGTGCTGGGGCCAATGGGCTGAGGACGGACGGGATCCCGGTCGTGGCGGATGAGAAAAGCTCCTGCCGGCGCGTCGTCGGGAAACTGAGGCCAGTAGCCGTAGAAAGTCTGGCGGATGGGGGGCAGATGCACACAGCCAAACACAGGCACACCCCAGTGCAACAGCGCCAGCGAGCTGCCCCAGATGGGGATCCCGTGGGCAAAATTGGTGGTGCCATCCAGGGGATCCACCACCCAGCACCACTCTTTCTCCAGGAAAATGTGGTTGGACTCCTCGCTCAGGCAGCCGTGATCCGGGTAGGCCGCGGCAATTGCCTCCTGAAAGGCGCGATCCGCCCATTGGTCAGAAGCGGTCACCAAGCTGCCGTCCGCTTTTTCCGTAGAGGAGGCCTGGCCAAAGTCTGCCAAGAGCTGCGCTCCGACCTTTGCCGTGGCCTGCAGGGCAAACTCGGTAACCTCCAGCCAGAAGGGCGGGAGAGAAGCGGTTTCAGGAGAAGCACCCATGCCCCAATCCTAGCGGGATCCCTGACTTCTGGGGCGAAAAAGGGCGGATCCCTCACCCACAGGTCTTGCGCCCTCAAGCTGACTAGAATCATTTTAGGTAGACCCTCCCCTCGGCTGGCCCTCCTCCTCCATGAACCAGCGCCTAATTGGACAACTGATTGGCAACCGCTACCGGCTGACCCGCCACATCAGCGAGGGTGGCTACGGCAATGTGTTCGAGGCGGTGGATACCCAGTTGAATGACGAGCCGGTGGCCGTTAAGTTGTTGCGCCCGCCGCCGCCAGACATGGAGCCGGAGTATTACCAGCAACTGCAGCAGCGCTTCCTGGACGAGGCCAGGGTCAGCGCCCTGTTGGGCGAGCACCCCAACATTGTGCAGGTGCGCTCCTACGGTCTGTACCAAAACCAGCCCTACCTGGTGATGGAGTACCTGAAGGCCAAGCCTTACACGGGCCAGGGCTTGGACTATGTGTTGGCACGGGAAGGTCCCCTGCACCCAGAGCGGGTGGTGAACTTGGCTTTGCAAATTTGCTCGGCCCTGCACCACGCCCACAACTTTCACATGGATCTGGGCAAACACTCGATTCGAGGGGTCATCCACCGCGATATCAAGCCCAGCAACATCTTTGTGCAAAAAGGGCCCGATGGCAAAGAACGGGTCAAGCTCCTGGACTTTGGCATTTCCAAACTCATGGGGGAAACCTCTCGTGGCCTGACGCAAACCGGGTATTTTTTGGGCACGATGGTCTATGCCTCGCCGGAGCAGATGCGGGGAGAGAAGCTGGATGGCCGCTCCGACATCTATTCCCTGGGGGTGGTTTTGTACGAGCTGTTAACCGGTGCGTTGCCCTTCGAGCCAGAGACCGACACCCTGCAGGGCTGGTACCACGTCCACAACTTTCAAAAGCCCCGCCCTTTTCAAGACCATCCGCTGCCCCACCCCATCCCTGAGGCCCTAGAAAAGGTGGTGCTGCGTTGCTTGGAGAAAGACCCTGCCCTTCGCCCGGCCACCATGGAGGAGCTGGCCCAGCAGCTCCGAGCCGTCTATGGGGACAAGATCCCGCCTCCCCCTCAAAAGGCTCCTCTGCAGCGGATCCCTGCCGGCTTTGGCCAGCAAGCCACCCAGCAGAGCCGAGCCGCCCCTGTTTCGGAAGCTGAGGAAGAAGAGCTGCAGCGGGCGGTGCGTTTGATCGAGGCAGGCGAATACAAAATGGCTGTCCACCTGCTTAACAAGCTGATCCAGAGTGCCCCCAACGAAGCCCGCTACTACCTATACCGCGGCCTGGCCCACCAGCGGCAGGGCCATTGGGGCCTTGCCCAGATGGACTATCAAGGAGTGCTGCGGCTGGAGCCGGGTAACCCCTCGGCAGAACAGGGGCTGCGCGAGGTCGAACAGCAGGTCGGCCAGGAACAGGTTAGCCCCCACCAGAAGCCCACCCTCCCCACCTCAGGCAAGCCCCGCCAGCGCAAAGGATTGGCCCTGGGCTGGCTCCTGGCCAATTGGGCGGCGGCTGGGATCGGCTATCTGGGGCTGGGGGCGGCAGCTCCCCTGCTGGCTGCTTTGGGTTCGCTCCAAGGAGCGGTGGCCGGGGCCGGCCTGGGCTTGGGGATGGGGCTACTCCAGTGGGCGGTATTGCGGCGGCAGGTCTCTTGGCGGTGGGTGGCGGCCACGCTGCTGGCCACGGCTTTGGGTTGGGTAGCAGCAGATACCCTGGAGGCGGGGATGGCAACCTTCGCTTTCGATCCCAGGGATCCCTGGCTGCAGAACGCCTTGCAGGCGATGGCCAGCCCGCTGCGTGGCTTGCTGGTGGGGCTTGGCGTCGGTGGATTGCAAGGGATCCTCCTGTCCCGGCATGGGAAAGTTGCCTGGGCCTGGGTCTTGGCGGCAGGGGTAGAAGGAGGAGGGGCAGCTCTGCTCATCCATTGGCTGTTGGCCGGCTCTGCCTTGAGCCGTTGGCTGCTGCTCCTTGCCGGGCTGCTGGCTCACACCCGTCCCCTCAGCGCCCTGGTGCTTGCTAACTTAAATTGGCGCCGCATCCCTGCCGTTCAAAATTGCCAACAGGCCAAACAACAGGCCGCCTAACCCCCATCCCACAACCACCTCAGCTCCCCTCAAAACTTGCCTGACGAGGGATCCCGTGCAGCCATTAAGAGCAAGAAGGCCCTCCAGCGAGAGCCTTCTTAAGGATCCTATTGCGCCGTTTTACCGTGGTTTTCGACCTGGAAAAGCCAGTGTAGGACATCGGGGATGACTATCGATAGTTTCCAAATCGAGTTTGGCTTACTGCTCTCACATCCACACCCGTCCTAATTGTCGAAGGGTATCGATCGCAAAAACGTAACGGCAGTCACCAACGCCTCAGAATCCTTAGCTCATCATACCGCATCTGCGGGCCGTGCTTGTCAAGTGCTCATCAGGGCTTTGCCAAGGACGGGATCGGCATTTGCTTGGCTTTGGAGGAGCCCTCTTGTCGTTGGGCTAGGATAGGAGGGCAGACCGACTTTTTGCCGGCCATGCTCGACTCTTTGTTGGATAACATTTACGGCGCTTGGTTTCTGCCGGAGCCCACCTTTCGCTCGCTGCGGCAACAGCCTGTTCTCTGGCAAGCTTTTGGGGTGGTGGCGCTGCTGAACATTCTCGAGGCTGTGCGTCGTTTCGGGGTAAACCTGCCGAGCATGGTGCTGGCGCTGCTGGCAGGCTTCCTGGGATGGGTAAGCCTGGCGGCCCTGCTGCAGGCGCTGGCCTTTTGTTTTGGGCGGGCTGCCCCTTCTTTTGCGTCGCTCCTCTGCCTGACGGGCTTTGCTGGCCTGCCCTGGCTGCTGCTGGGACCTGCCCAATCCTTGGGCGGAGTGGCCGGATCCCTGTTGGGGTTCGTGGCGCTGTTGTGGTTTGTGGTTTGGCAGGTGCGGGCGGCAGCGGTGGCGCTGGATCTGGAGTGGTGGCGCCTGGCGGGTCTGATCCCGTTGGCCTTCCTGGGCGGGCTCCTGTCCTTGAACTGGTTGACCAGCGCCGTTGTGGCTTTGGCTTCTCTGGGCTGAAAGGCAATTGCAAAATTGGGAAGAAGCAGCCCGCCGGGCTAGTTGGGCACTCGCTGCAGGTGCGGTTTTTCCTCCGGCAGGATCGCCCCTTCCACAGGGCAAACCTGAAGACAGATGCCACAGTCAATACAGGTGGCAAAGTCGATCCAGAAGTAGTCGGTGCCTTTGGCATTTTTGCCGTCCCCAGGGTGAATGCAGGCGACGGGGCAGGCCTCCACACAGTCGGCAACGCCTTCACAAATATCGGTGACGATGGTATGAGGCATGGATCCCTCTCCCTCAATCGAGTCAACCTCAACACCTTCCCATCCGCTTGGCCCAGAGTCTGTTGGCCCGTTGGCAGTGGGTGGCAGAGGGCTTTGTCATTTTAGGCGAAAACGGATCCCTCTGAGAGCGACCCCAAGCCCTCACCCCCCGTTCCTCTCCTAGGGAGAGAGGAAATGGGGCAAGGAACCGTTTTGCCGCCGTTGGGAGCAGTAGCTGTGCAACCGATGTCCCATCGCGCCCGGCAGCGGCTGTGGGGAATGCAGATCACTGGCGGCAGAACCTGCAGCTAGGTCTCTCTCAAATCCTGCTCTTGAGATTGCCACCAACGGCTGAGGGGCCAATAGAGAGCGGGGGCCCACAGGCTGCTTAAAATGGCCGACGTGAGGGCATTGCGCTGATGGTTCCACCAGATGCTCTCCAGAGAACGGGGGCCATCGCCGCCAATGGCGCCGGCGGCGGGCGAGGAGTTTGCCAACCCATCCAACCAAGTTGCCATTTCCGCCGGCTCGAGGCCAGCGGATCCCTGAGAGGCCGTCAGCCACATCCATTGCAGCGCCATCAGCGTCTCGGCAATCACCACCATGCCGAAGACGATCAAAGCCACGGAGATGAAGTCCTCTTGCATGTAGCGCTGCTTCTGCAACTTGGCCGTGAGGATCCCGACCACCGCCAACCCCAGGGCATGGGTAGGATAAGGGTTGGTCAGGGCATCCTGCAGAAAACCCAATGTGATCCCGGCAACAGCCCCCTGCCAAGCCTTGCGCCGCACGCTCCAGCACACCACCCAGATCAGGGGCCAATCGGGGGTTAGGCCCGCCAGCTCCAAGCCCGGCCCCCGCCACCAAGGGGCCACCACCGCCAACAGCCCTGACAAGGCGGTGACCAGCCAATTGAGGCGAGACTTAAGGTTGAGCATAGCGGTAAATCAAGGCCCACTCCAAGAGGCCCAGGGGCGCCGACAATTCGACTGTGGCTTGTGGGGCAGGGCTGGCATCCAGGTTGATGGCTCGAACCGTTCCCACCACAACCCCCGCCGGGTAGAAGCTGCTCAGGCCCGAAGTTACCACCACATCCCCCACTTCCACTTTGGGATCCTTATCGAAAAAATCCAAGATGGCGTTCTGGGTGCCGGTGCCCCGCAAGATGCCCATGTGCCGGCTGCGGCTGAGCATCACCCCGACACGGCTGGTGGGATCGCTAATAAGCAGCACGCGGCTGGTGTTGGGGGTTACCGCCTCAACCCGCCCGACCAATCCCCCCGGTGCCATAACCACATCTCCTACCCTGACCCCATGCTGGCTGCCGCGGCTGAGGGTGAGCTGTTGCCACCAGTGATCGGCGCTGCGGCCCACCACCGCCGCCGGGATCCCTGCTTGGGGCATTTGCTCGGTAAATTGCAGCAGGCGCTTCAGCTCGCGGTTTTGGTGCCGCAGCTCGGCCACCAGGGCCTGTAGCTCGCGGGTGGCGGCCTGGCTAAGTACGGCGTCAGGATCCACAGGTGGACGGATGGGTGCGGTGAGCCAACTGTACAGCTCCACCAGCAGGGATCCCTGGGTCTGGCGCAAAGCCCACGCCCCTCCTATCGCCGAAGCAGACAGGAGCAACCCCAAACCATAACGCATCCACCACTGGTGTAGCCGATTCAAGCAATACCTCTCTAACCCACTCGACTCACACCTCGAATCAGGGATTCAGAGGAAACTCCTCTAACCCTTGAAGCTGCCGCTCAACACTCGACCCAAGGTTTTGAAATCCTCCAAAACCCGCCCTGTACCGAGCACCACACAACTGAGGGGATCCGGGGCAATGTGAACCAGGATCCCGGTCTCATGGCTGATCAGGGCGTCTAGCCCCTTGAGCAACGCCCCCCCTCCCGCCAACATAATGCCGCGGTCGATGATGTCTGCCGCCAATTCCGGCGGCGTGCGCTCCAGGGTGCGCTTGATGGCCTCCACAATGACCGAGAGGGGCTCGGCCATGCTCTCACGGATCTCAGTGCTCTTCACCGTCACAGTGCGGGGCAAACCCGAAAGCAAATGCAGCCCCCGCACTTCCATGGTCATCTCCTCTTGAGTTGGGTAGGCAGAGCCGATTTGAATTTTAATCTCTTCGGCAGTGCGCTCCCCGATGGTGAGATTGTGAACTTTTTTCATGTACTGAATGATGGCCTCGCTCAGCTCGTCTCCTGCCACCCGCACCGACTCGCTGAGGACGATCCCTTGCAAGCTGAGGACGGCCACCTCGGTGGTGCCGCCGCCGATGTCGATGATCATGTTCCCGGTGGGCTCTTGCACCGGCAGCCCCGCGCCGATGGCTGCTGCCACCGGCTCATCCACCAAATACACCTCCCGCGAGCCGGCTTGCAGGGCCGCTTCCATCACTGCCCGTCGCTCTACGCCGGTCACCCCACTTGGGATCCCGATGACGATGCGCGGGGCGATCAAGTAACGACCTCCATGCACCCGCTGGATGAAGTGCTTCAGCATCATCTCCGCCGTGTCGAAGTCGGCGATCACCCCATCCCGCAGAGGACGCACAGCCACGATGTTGCCCGGGGTACGGCCCAACATTTTTTTGGCATCTTCCCCCACGGCCAGCGGTTGTTTGGTGTTTTGGTCGATGGCGACGACAGAGGGCTCCTGTAGGACAATGCCGCGGCCAGCCACATAGACTAGGGTGTTGGCCGTGCCCAGATCGATGCCCATGTCACGGGAAAATCGGCTGAATAGCCCCACGGTAGGTTGCTCCAGTTTTTATTCGTGAAGAAAGAGCAGCAAGTCTCGCTACCTACTATAGTCCAATCCTAGGAGAGGCGGGGATCCCTTTCCGAGTGGCGCAGTTAGGGCTGGCTATCAGCGGAAGTTCGGATTAGAATGAGTAGCTTCCTTTTTCCGGTTGCGATGCAGATTGCTGCAGCTTTGCTGAGCTTGGCCACCCCCAATTTGCCCCGTTTGTTGCACTTTTACCAGGCCCTCTTGGGGATCCCGCCCCAAGTCCAGCTCTCCAGGGAGGGAGAGCCAGTGTATGTGGAGTTTCGCCTGCCTGGCCTGCGACTGGGCCTCTACCGCAGTCTCCATCCAGAGTTTGCCGCCCAGGCGGGAGCAGCAAGTCTTTGCCTGCAGGTGCAGGATCTGGCGGCATGCCTGGGATCCCTGGCGGCGGTGTTGGCGGAGCACCAGATCTCCGTTTCGCCGCTGCGGCAGGCCTTTCACGGCCAGGAGGTGGACTTCCGGGATCCCGATGGCAATCGCATTGTGTTGCACCAACCTTCTGCGGCCTTCTGGCAGGCGATGACCTGGGAGGGGACTTGCAACTGAACCAAGACCCCTGAGGCTCAGGGGAGACTCTTTGGAACCTTTTCGAGCAAAAAAAGTTGTGGCAGGTGCTATGTCCCAGACTGAATTCAAAGGGTCGTAGCCAGTTTGGGGGGACAGGCTTTTTCCCAATTGGGGCAAGAGGCCGGGGTGTTGGGAAAAGTCCCCCATCCCCTGTGGTTGAGAATAGTTAAAACTCGGAGGCTAGGTAGGGATGGCGGTGTCCCCGTTGAGGCTGAGCAGGTCATGAAAAAACCTCTGGGCGTCTGTCCGTGTTTCGACCCCAGAGGCTTCTTCTCTTCACTCCTCACCACCCCTGAGCGTACCCGCCTTCCAAAAGGTTGTCAAGCATTTTCCCAGGGGGGCTAGCGGGTGGGAAACCGCACCAGAGCAGCGCTGCCGTAGAGGATCATCTGGTGAGGCTGTAGGCACACCCGATCTACTCGCAGCTTGCTCCCTTGCAGGGCTAGCCGATCCAAATCCAGGAGCGCATTCAGGTGATCCACCAAGGCTCGGCTCAGGGCCCGCCCCTCCTCCGTGTCGCCCTCAAACAGCGGATCGGCAAGGCAAATGCGGCGACGTTCTAGCACCTCGATGCGAGCGGAAAAGCCCACCTGCAAGGGCTTTTCTCCCCCTGGCTGAACCTCGGCCTGCAATCGCAACCGCTGCTCTGGGGTGAGGTGAACCTCGACCTGATGAAATGAGAGCGGCTTGCCCCCCTGATCCACCTGAGCCAGCTTGTTCAGCACAAAAGGGGTGTTAAAGGATCGCGCCAGATCCGCTTCGCTCAGCACCACCCGCATCCTGGCCTGCACCGGCTGCCGCAGCTTAATCCGACCCTGCCAGATTTGGCTAAAGTCAATGGCTACAGCGTTGCAAAACAGCTCTAAAAGCGAAAGCCGCAGGCCGTTGTACATCTGCAGGTTCTGGCCCACCAGCTCAAAGCTGTCGATGCGTCCTTGCAACAGCTTGGCAATGGGCTCTGCCCGCACGCGCGCCTCCAGCTGCTCTGCCTGCTTGAAGAGAGCGCGAATGGCTGCGCTCACTCCCCGGCTGACCCAGTCAGTAAGCATGGGATGAGGCAAAGAGAGTTCTGGCAGGAGTCCTGTGACCATAGGGCAAGCTAAGAGCGCCTACAGGGATCATAACCAACCATTAAGAAAAGTTACAGCTCCTACCGAGGGAGAGCTGCTCTCTCAAGGGTATGGGCGTCCCTCTTGCATGGCCGAGCGGGCCACGGCTGCGATCCCCTGGTCGGTGGCGCGGGGCAGATGAAAGTACCGTCCGCCCGCCAGTTCCGCCAGCTCGGCGCTGAAACCGGTGGTTACAAAGCGGCTCTGCGAGTCGATGAGAAGCAGCTTCAATCCCAGGGCGCGGATGCGCAGGGCGATCTCCCGCAGCTCCTGCTTCAGGTCGATGGGATCGCTTTCGCTGCGTCCCAGGGAGCGGCTGAGGGGGATGTTGGCCCGGCCATCGGTGAGGGCTACCAGGAGCACCTCTCCCACGTCGCCGCTGGCGCGGGCGTTCACCCCCAGGCGCACCGCTTGGGTGAGGGCATGGGCCAGTGGGGATCCCCCGCCGCAGGGCAGGGATTCCAGGCGGCGGCGGGCCAGCTCGATGGAGCGGGTGGGGGGCAGCAGCACCTCGGCAGCCTCGCCGCGAAAGGCAATCAGGGCAACTTTGTCGCGGTTTTGGTAGGCCTCAGTGAGCAGGCGCAGGGCGGCGCCTTTGGCCGCCTGCATGCGGTTGAGGGCCATGGAGCCGGAGGCGTCTACCACGAAGATCACCAAGGCCCCTGCCTTGCGGGCCAGCTTCTTGGCGCGGATGTCGCCGGGCTCAACAATGACGGCCCGCCCCGGCTGCCGCTGGCGGCGGCTTTTCTGGTAGGGGGCAGCCGCCCGCAGAGTGGCGTCGACGGCGATGCAGGGATTGGCGCCCTGGGGCAGGATGGGCTTGACGTAGCGGCCCCGGTCGGCGCTGAACACCAGGCTGCGGGATCCCGTTTTCCCTTGTTTGTTGAGGGATTGGGCAAAGGCCAAGAGGCGCGGGTCGAGGGCCACTTGTTCGGGATCGAAGAAAAACTCCTGGGGCAGGCTGGGATTTTCCGGCTGGGGCTCCGTCTCTTCTCTGTCTTCCCCCTCCTTGTCGGGCTCTGGCGGCTGGGGATCCGACTGTTGCGATTGGGGTGGCGGCGGGGGTTGGTCGGGATCGTAGCGGGCGCGGGGCAGCAGCACCAGTTGCACTGCCTGTTGCAGATCCTCGGCCACCAGGCGATCCCGTCCCTCCAGGGCGGCCAGGGCCCAGGCGGCCCGCAGGGCAAACTGCTCCCCTCGATGGCCTTGGACGTTGCCGCGGATGGCTTCTTGCACCAGGTAGAGGATCTGTTCCCGCTTGGGCTTGACCTGGGGCAGCCACTCCCGCGCCAGGAGAATGCGGGTGCGGATTTCCTCCAGTTCCGCTTGGTGTTCCGCCAGAAAGGACTCGGGAGCGTCGACAAATTGCGTTGCCCGCTGGACAATTTCCCTGCGCTCTTCCAGGCTCAGCTCCTGCCCCACCGGCACCACCAGCGCCAGGCGATCCAGCAGGTGGGGGCGCAGGGATCCCTCTTCGGGGTTGTAGGTGGCCACCAAGAGAGGCCGGCAGGGGTGTTGCAGGCTCAGCCCTTCCCGCTCCAGGCGGTTGACCCCATCTCCCACCACCGTCAGCAGCAGGTTGACGATGGCGTCGTCCAAGAGGTGGATGTCATCCACGTAGAGCACGCCGCGGTGGGCGGCAGCCAAGAGCCCCGGCTGAAAAACCGTTTCCCCCTGCCTCACCGAGGCCTCCACATCTACCGATCCCAGCAGCCGATCCTCCGTCACCCCCAAAGGCACCTGGACAAAGGGAGGAGCTATCACCTGGGTGGGGGGTGTCGTTCCCTGGGGGTAGCGGGCCTTGGCCCAGTCCGACCAGGTCTCGGGCCGCGCCGGGTCGTCGTTGCAATAGGAGCCGGCAATCACCTCGATGGGGGGCAGCAGGGCGTGGATCCCTCGGGCCAAGACCGACTTGGCCGTGCCGCGCGGCCCCACCAGCACCACTCCTCCCAAGCTGGGATCCACCGCCGCCAACAGGAGAGCCAGCTTGGCGGTTTGCTGGCCGACCACGGCGGTAAGAGGGAAAGTGCGGGGAGGGGCTAGAGCTGCCGATCCTGAGGTTGAGGAGTAGAACGTGGCCATCGGCACGATAGGGGCTCGAGGTAGGGAGACATGCACTCAAGTCTATCGCTTGTAGGAGTTTCCCGGAGCCTTGCCAACTGGCTACCGCTAGCCTCTTCCTCGAACGAGGTTGCCAGAGCCACCCCTCAACAAGTAGCAATCATCACATGCTTGGCAATTTGATACTCTCGCACGGCCTCTGCCGAGAGATCTTTGCCAAATCCCGATTGCTTGAAGCCGCCGTGGGGAGCCTCGGAGGCGATGGGGAGATGATCGTTGATCCAGACGGTTCCGAACTCCAGATCGGCGGCCAGTTTCATGGCTCGTCCGAGGTCTTGAGTCCACACAGAAGCCGCCAGCCCGTATAGGACGTCATTGCCCAGGCGTAGCGCTTCCGCTTCTTCGCGGAACGAGCCGAGCGTGAGGACCGGCCCAAAAACCTCACTCTGCACGATCTCCGCTTTTTGATCGACATGGGTAATCACTGTGGGTTCGTAGTAGTAGCCCCGGTCAAACTGAGGAGGGATCCGCCCGCCGGTCAGCACCTTGGCTCCCTCGGCTTTGGCCCGCTCCACAAATCCCCTCACCCGCTCCCGCTGGGCTGCCGAGACCAAGGGCCCCATCTCCACCCCCGCCTCAAAAGGGGATCCCAGCCTTACTTTGCGCATCGCCTCGACGATGGCCTCTTGCATCTGCGCCAGCTTGCTCTCGTGCACATAGAGGCGGGTGGCTGCCGTGCAGTCCTGGCCGCTGTTGAAGGTGGCGGCAAAAGCAGCCTTGGCGGCCACAGTCTCCACGTCGGCATCCTCGAAAACCAAAAACGGGGCTTTGCCTCCCAGCTCCAGATGCACCCGCTTGAGAGTGTCTGCCGCCGTCCGCATCACCTGCTTGCCAGTGGCAGTAGAGCCGGTGAGGCTGACCATGCGTACCTGCGGGTGCTCCACCAGGGCTTGGCCGGTAGCATCGCCTCCGGTAATGATGTTGACCACCCCCGGCGGGATCCCGGCCTCAGCAGTCAGCTCCGCCAGCATCAGGGTAGTCAGAGGGGTGGTGGGAGCGGGCTTGAGCACTACTGTGCAGCCGGCAGCCAGGGCGGGGCCGATCTTCCAGACGGCCATCAGCAGCGGGTAGTTCCAAGGGGTAATTTGCGCGCACACCCCCACTGGCTCCTTGCGAAATAGCGAGGTGTAACCTCTGGCGTATTCTCCGGCGCTCAAACCATGGATGTCGCGGGCGGCAGCGGCAAAGAAACGCAGGTTATCCACCGCAAAGGCCAGATCCCCTCCCAAGCTGACCAGCTCGTAGGGCTTGCCGGTGTTTTCCGACTCCAGACGGGCCAGCTCGGCAGCGCGAGCTTCGATGAGATCCGCCAACTTCCAGAGGGCCAGGGATCGCTCGCCGGGGGTGAGCTTCGACCAACGGCCATCGTAGAAAGCCGTGTGGGCCGCCTGCACCGCCCGATCCACATCGGCAGGGCTGGCGTCCACCACCTCCGCCAATTGCTCGCCCGTAGCCGGGTTCTCGATGACCATCAGGTTTCCCCCTTGGCTGTCAACCCATTGGCCGTCGATCCAGAGTTTGTGGGCCATGGCCTCTTCTCAACTGCTCGCTAGCAACACTTCTCCCCATTGTGCCGAATCTTGTCCAGCTTGGAGGGCGTTGTCGAGGAGAGGGCCAAGCCGCCAGGGATCCCCTCTCTTGGGGTTTCCGTCTGGTAAGGTCAGAAGGGAGCTTTCTGCACCAGCGAGGTTGGCCTATGTCTCCTGTGCTGTGGCAAGCCATTGGGTACGCCGGCGGGATCTCGCTGGGGATCGTGGGACTGGTTGCCCTTGTCAACTTTCTCTGGCAGCGCCTAGAGCAGCAGGCGGAGAAAGCTACGGCCCAGCCAGCCGAGTCGCCCTCGGCTTCAGAACTTGGCAACACCTCGGAGGGATCCCCCTCAGCATGAGCGACAGGGTTCGCGTTCACGTTTGGGTGCGCGGGCGGGTTCAGGGAGTGGGGTTTCGGGCCTACACCGAAGCCATGGCCCGCAACGCCGGCGTCCACGGCTGGGTGCGCAATCTGCGGGATGGCCGGGTGGAGGCGGTTTTTGAAGGATCCCCGGCGGCGGTGGAGGCGATGTTGCGCTGGTGCCAGCAGGGCAGCCCCGGCTCGCGGGTGGAGGCCGTCGAACACCGCTTCGAGCCACCCGAAGGCCTCTCCACCTTCGAGATCCGCCCCACCGTTTGAGGCAGCAGCTCAGCAGCTAGCGATATCCCACTAGAATGGGAAAACCTACTCTTTCTCGTTTGGCCATGACGGTTGCTGCCCCTGCCAAAGTGGAATACGAAGCTGTGATTGGGCTGGAGGTGCACTGCCAGCTCAGCACCCGCTCCAAGATCTTCTCCAGCAGCGCGACGGCCTTTGGCGCTCCCCCCAACACCCAAATTGACCCTGTCTGCATGGGCCTGCCCGGCACCCTGCCCGTGCTGAACGAGAAGGTGCTGGAATACGCGGTCAAGGCTGGCCTGGCCCTCAATTGCACCATCGCCCCCTACAGCAAGTTCGACCGCAAGCAGTACTTCTACCCCGACCTGCCCAAAAACTACCAAATCTCCCAGTACGACCTGCCCATTGCCACCCACGGCTGGGTCGAGATCCAGCTCAGCGACGGCCGCAGCAAGCGCATCGGCATCACCCGTTTGCACATAGAAGAAGACGCGGGCAAATTGGTGCATGCCGGCAGCGATCGGCTGTCGGGATCCAGCTATTCCCTGGTGGATTTCAACCGGGCAGGAGTTCCCCTCATCGAGATCGTCAGCGAGCCGGATATCCGCACTGGGGAAGAAGCAGCCGAGTATGTACAGGAGCTGCGCCGCATCCTCCGCTACGCCGGGCTGTGCGATGGCAACCTACAGGAGGGATCCCTGCGCTGCGACGTCAACATCTCGGTGCGCCCGCTGGGCTCCCCGACCTTTGGCACGAAGGTGGAAATCAAGAACATGAACTCCTTCAACGCCATCCAGCGGGCCATCGAGTACGAGTTCAACCGCCAAGTTAAGGCCGTGGAAGCAGGCGAGCCCATCGTACAGGAGACCCGCCTCTGGGAAGAAAACAGCCAGCGCACCATCAGCATGCGCAAGAAAGAGGGATCCAGCGACTACCGCTATTTTCCGGAGCCGGATCTGCCGCCCATTCGTGTGACGGAAGCGCAAAAAGCCCGCTGGCAGGCGGAGCTGCCGGAATTGCCCAGTGTGAAGCGGCGGCGCTACCAACAGGTGTACGGCCTCTCGGTGTATGACTCCCGCTACCTCAGCGACGAACGCAACACCGCCGAGTACTTTGAGGCCGTGGTTGCTGCCGGCGCCGACCCGAAGGCAGCCGCCAACTGGATGATGAGCGACATCGCCAGCTACCTCAACACCCACAAGCTGGACTACCCGGACATCGCCTTGAAGCCGGAAACCCTGGCTGAGCTAATCGGCCTCATCGAGCAAGGCACTATTTCCAGCAAAATTGCCAAGGAGATCCTGCCGGAGCTGCTGGAAAAAGGCGGCTCGGCCTGCGCCCTGGTGGAGGCCAAGGGCCTGACCCAGATCTCCGATAGCAGCCTCTTGGAGCCAATGATCGCCGAGGTGCTGGCCGAGAACCCCGAGCAACTGCAGCAGTACCGGGAGGGCAAAACCAAGCTCTTCGGCTACTTTGTCGGGCAACTGATGAAAAAAACCCAAGGACGGGCGGATCCCAAGCTGGCCAACGAGCTGCTCAAGCGGCATCTAGACGGCTAATTCCAGGCTTCGGTGAGGGAATAGCCCAATTCCTGGATCATGCGCCGCAGCAACGGCAAACTCAGCCCAATGACGTTGCCAGGGCACCCCTCGATCCGCTCCACAAACAAGCTGCCGCGGCCGTCAATGGCAAAGCAGCCAGCACAATTGAGCGGCTCGCCGGTGGCCACGTAGGCGCGGATCTCCTCGTCGCTGGGCTTGGCAAAAAACACCCGTGTTACCGCATAGTGGACGAGGCGGCGGTTCTGCCTCGTGTCAATCAAGGCATGGCCCGTGTAGAGCTCTCCCACTTCGCCCCGCATTTGCCGCAGGCGCCGTTCCGCCTCTAGAGCATTGGCCGGCTTGCCCAGGATCTCCCCCCCTAGGTAGAGCACGGAGTCAGCCCCGATCACCAAGACGGGCTCCCGTTGCTGAGCCGCCACCGCTTCGGCTTTGGCCGCAGCCAGCTTCTGCACCAGCTCCACCGGATCCGGGCTCTGGATTTGGCTTTCGTCAAAGTAGCTGGGTTGAACGCGAAAAGGGATCCGGGCAGCTTCTAACAATTGGCGGCGGGCAGGAGATTGCGAAGCCAGGACAATGGGAGGCAACATCGATTCAATGCTCAACTCAAGCCTAGACGTTTGCAGGACTGAAGTTTGCTCTACTACTAGTTTCCATTAACCTAGTCAAGGTACGCCCGATAGGCGCTCAAGGGAAACCCTCTCGATCTCTTCCCAACGGGATCCCGTCTGTGACCACCCTACCCTCCCAGGCCACCCAAACTGAGCTTGCCCCTGCTGGCCTCCTCCAGCGCTACTGGGGGGATCAGGACACACCCGAAAGCCGCTGGGTCAATTGGCTGGTGGCGGTGCTGGTTTTCTGTTCGTCTGCCTTTTTTGTAGTGGAGACCTACCCCATTCCCCCCCAACTCCGCCTTGGGCTGGAGCGGCTGGATCGCCTCATCCTCGGCCTATTCGTGGTGGAATATCTACTGCGCTGGGCAGCGGCCCTGCAGAAGCTGCGCTACGTCTTCAGCCTCTATTCGCTCATTGACTTGCTGGCGATTTTGCCTTTTTTTGCCGGGCTGACGGATATTCGCTTTATCCGCCTCTTGCGCTGGTTTCGTATCTTGCGGCTGCTGCGCCTGGTGGAGGGCAAGACCCTCTTTGGTCAGGTCATCTCCGCCGACACCCGCATCTTGTTGCGCATCCTTTTTACTCTCTTTGCGATTGTCTTCGTCTACTCTGGCCTCATCTACCAGGTGGAACATCCGGCCAATCCCGGCGCTTTTGCCACCTTTTTGGATGCTTTCTACTTTTCGGTTGTTACCATGACCACGGTAGGGTTTGGGGATCTCACCCCCACCTCTGAGCTGGGCCGGCTGTTGACGGTGCTGATGATCCTGACGGGCGTGGCCCTGATCCCTTGGCAAGTAGGGGAGCTGATCAAGCAACTGGTGAAAAGCGGCACCTCGCTGCAGTGGGCCTGCCCGGGATGCGGCCTCTCCCAGCACGATGAGGATGCCCAGTTTTGTAAGCGCTGCGGCACGCCGCTCTATCCGGATAGCCAAGCCTCTCCAGCCAGCAGTCCGCTGGCCAATCTGCCGGTTGGGGGCAAAGACAGGATAGGCTAGGACGGGATCGAGAGAACCTGCAATGTTGGCACATCCTGAATTGGCCATCCCTGGCAAGCTCAATGTAAAGGCGGGAGTGGTGATGCTGCTGGCAGCCATCGTCCTGGGCCTCATCCTCAGTCAGGTTCAGCCGCTGCTGCCCGCTCCGCAAGATTTGCCAGGGATCCCTAGGGAACCCCTTTCCTGGCAAGAGGTGCCCAAACAAAAGTACGCCTGGCACATCTGCTACGCCTTTTTGGGCAATATGGGGCTGATCAACATCGGCGGCGGCCTGGCGCTGGTGGCGTTGGGATCCCGCTTCACAGCCGGGCACCTGTTCTCCCAGATTCTTCTTTTGGGGGGAATGCTGCACCCTGCCTCTTGGGCTTTGGTGGCTCTGACAGGTCTGGAAGGGTGGGGCTGGCTGGGCAATGTCGGGGCGGTGGCGGTGGCGCTGGTGGTGATGGTGTTGTTTGTTCACCTGATCTTGGCTACCTACCGCTCGGGGCAAGCCCTCCAAAAACTGACTCGATCCCGCATCCACCGCTAACTCGGCAGACAGTTGGGGTGAGAAACCGTTTAGCTTAAGATTGTTTTTAGCATTGTTGATGCTGACATTCGACATTAGGTGGGCTGAGCATGGCGATCAAAGAAGAAGTTTTTTTTGAGGGCGGCCCTCACACGGGCGATCTGGTGTTGAACTCCTTCCTCGGCCTCACCCTCGTTGGCTTGCCTCTGTTTGTGGGCGCCCTGGTGCGCAAGCTTTGGGTTCACTACCGGATAACCAACCGTCGCATCACTGTGATCGGCGGCTGGGGCGGCAAGGAGCGCTCTGATGTCATTTACAAAGAGATTGCCAAGGTGGTGACGGTGCCACGGGGCCTAGGCACCTGGGGCGATATGGTGCTCACCCTCAAAGACGGCAGCCGCCTAGAGATGCGGGCAGTGCCCCGCTTCCGCGAGATCTACGCCTACATCAGCGAACGGCTGGACGAGAAAGCCAGGCAAGTAAGCGGGCCCATCGGCAAAAGGTCCCCCTCGACCCAAGCCTAGCCATGCCTGCTTGGGATCCCTCCTGGGCGCAGCGCCTGGCGCTGGTGCACGAGTATTTGATCTGGCCAGGGGGATCGGAAAAGGTTTTGCAGGAGCTCCTTGCCTTTGCCCCACAGGCACCTCTCTACGTCAGCCTCTTCTCGTCCCACACCTTGCCGCCGAGCTGGCAGCAGCGGTCGGTTTACACCTCGTTTTTGCAGGGCTGGGCCCGCTGGCTGGGGGTGCTGCGGCGCAACTATCACAGCCGCCTTAAGTACCTGCTGCCCTGGATGCCCTTGGCCTACGAGAGCTTTGACTTCTCCGCCTATGACTGCGTCATCTCCAGCAGCCATGCCTTTGCCAAAGGGATCCTGACAGGGCCTTCCACTCTGCACCTTAGCTACATCCACAGCCCGCCCCGTTACCTCTGGGAAAACCAGGAGCTCTATCTGGAGCGGGAGGGGTTGACGGGGATCCGCCCGCTTGCCGCCCTCAGCCGCTGGCTGTTGCACCGCCTGCGCCAGTGGGACTTTGTGGCAGCCCAGCGGCCAGACCTATTGATTGCCAACTCGCAGCACATCCGCCGGCGCCTGGCCAAGCTCTACCGCCGCGAGGCTGTGGTTATCTATCCGCCGGTGCCGCTGCAGGGGTTTGAGCCGGTAACCCATCCCCAAGCCGACTACGACCTGGTGGTGGGCCGGCTGGTGCCCTACAAGCGGGTGGATTTGGCCATTGCTGCCTGCAAGCAACTGGGCCGCCGCCTGGTAGTGGTGGGGGAAGGGCCGGAGCTGCCGCGACTGAAGCAACTGGCAGGGCCGCAAGTGGAGTTTTTGCCCCACCAGCCCCAAGACCGCCTGCAGGAGCTGCTGGCCAATTGCCGGCTGCTGCTGTTTCCCTGGGAAGAGGATTTTGGCCTGGTGGCGGTGGAGGCGCAAGCCTGTGGTCGTCCTGTGGTCGCCCTCAACCGAGGGGGCACTCGCGAGACCGTCATCCACGGCCAGACGGGGATCCTCATCCCCGAAGCCAGGGTGGAAGCCCTCGTCGAAGGGCTGCGCCAGGCGGAGCGCCAGGAATGGGATCCGCAGCGGATTCGGACCCATGCCTTGCAATTTGCGCCGGAGCGGTTCCACGCCCAGTTGGGATCCCTGCTGCGCTGGGCCTGGCCCCGTTTCCAGGCGGGAGAGCGCTTGGATCCGCAAGAATGGCAGCCTCAGTAGGGCCGCCGCTGTACAAAAGCCGGCAACTCGATGCGGCTGCGGCTGCCCCCTTCTCCCCCAGCCCGTGCAGCCGCCAAGGCGGAGCGTCTCAGCAGCTTCTCCGCCCGATCCTGCCGCTCCTCAAGGGCAAGGGGTGGGATCCCACCAGCGGGCGTTCTCCCAGTTGTGGGTCGGCTGGTGGGTGGGGCGGCAGCCACCGCTGGGGAGGGAGCAGGCCCTTCAG
The DNA here is from genome assembly GCF_047462575.1 of Synechococcus sp. 'PEA 65AY6A-5F PE A'. Taxonomy (NCBI): domain Bacteria; kingdom Bacillati; phylum Cyanobacteriota; class Cyanophyceae; order Synechococcales; family Synechococcaceae; genus Synechococcus; species Synechococcus sp. 'PEA 65AY6A-5F PE A'. The sequence goes on along the minus strand of NZ_JAOALE010000026.1, from coordinate 7,465 downwards.
CTGCCGCCTGAACCCGTTCCTGAGCCGGGCGGCCAGACCTGAGCTCGACACCTGCTTGGGGAGGAGCCGCAGACGACTGCCGCAGAGCGGCTAGCTGCTCCTCCAGCTCCTGATTGCGTTGCAACAACAGGGCCACCTCTTTTTCCTGAGTTTGGGCATAGGCGTGGGCCTGCACACACTCGGTTTTCAAAGTCGCCACCTGCTGCTGCAGCTTCTCGATCTGTTTCTGGCTAACCAGATGATGGGCCTCCGCCAGCTCCTGTGCCCGCCGGGCTTCTTCCAGGCTTTCCCGAGTTGGTCGCTGGGCCAGCTCCCGAAGCTGCTGCTGCACTTCCTGCCACTGGACAAGGGTGGGCCGCTGAGCCAGCTCTTGGAGAAGCTGATCCCGTTCGGCCCGCAAGGCGTCGAGCTCCCGGGTGAGAGCCTGCACTTGCTCTTCTAGAGCAAGGAGCCGCTGCGTCTGCAGAGACTCCGCCTCGCCGCTGGGATCCACTTGGGCTTTTCGCTCTTGGCGCAGAGCCTGCAGCTCCGCCTCCAGTTTGGCAATTTGCTGGGCCTGTTCTGCCTGGCGCTGCTGGCTCTGCTGCAGCTCCGCCAGCAAGGTGGTTCGCTCGGCCTTGGCAAAAGAGGCTTGTTGGCGCAACTGGTTCAGCTCCGCTTGCAAGCTTGCCCATTGCTCCTGCGAAGGGCGTTCTTCCAATTCGCGAAGACGTTGCTGCGCTGCATTCAGGTCGGCTTGCAGGCGTGCCTTTTCGCTTTCCAGCTCGGCTTTGAGACGCTGCCCCTCAGCCTCGGCCTGGCGGTGGGCCGCCTCCAGCTCCGCCCGTAGGGCTTCCATTTCCTGCGCAGAGGGCCGAGCGGCCAGCTCCTGGATTTGCGCCTGCAACTGCGCCTTCTCTTCCTCCAGCGCTTGAATGCGGAGCTGCGATTGGGCTTGTAAAAGCTGTACCTGCGGCAACTTGACGGCGTATTCCCCCAACTGGTTGGCCTGCTGTTTCAGCTCCCAGAGCTCCTGCTGCAGTTGATAGAACCGGGCCGGATCGACGCGCCGCTGCAGTTCTGCCTTCAGGGTTTCGATTTCTGCTTGGCTGGTCTGCAACTGTTGCTGCAGGATCTGGTAGTGCTCCAGCGTGGGTCGGCGCTCCATTTCCCAGAGAAGATTTTGTAACTCTTCAATGTGCTGCTGTTGGAGCTGAAAAGCTTCCAGGGTAGGACGTTGTTCCAGCCGCGCCTTCTCCTCTTGACAAGCCTGCAAAGCTTGCTCCCGCTCCTGCAGTTGGGCCTGCGCTTCCAGCAGTTGCTGTTCCAGGCGATGGGTACATTCAATCTGCTGCAATGACAGTGCCTCTGACTCTGCTAGGGATCGCTCCAAGTTGCGCACGCGCGCCCGCAAAGCTTTTAGCTCCTCTTCCACTTCCATAGCCCGGCTGCTCGACAGATTATGGGCTTTACTCTAGCAGATGCTCCGGGCAAATATCCAGCTTGACACCACCTATAGCGTGAATTTTTGAGTTCTCCCAAAACTAACGCTAGAGATGTTGCCTCCATCCTCTATACTTGGGGGATGGAGTTCTGAAGCGGGAGCCCTGTGATCAAGCTGGGATCCAAACCTTGGGGGTTGACGCTGGCCCTGCTGGGCGTGGCTCTGGTCGGTTGTGGTGCCGCCGCGCTCACTGCCAGCCCCCCTCTGCCGCCGCTAATCACCAGCAGCGACATTCCTGCCGCCGTTAGCCGGGGCGGCTTTTTGGAGGTTGGGGTCTCGGTGTCGGTGCCGGGGCGGCTCCCAGCGGAGCTGGCGTTTCAGGTGTCATGGTCGGGGATCGAGGTGCAGACGCTGTCAGCAGCCCAGGTCAACTGTGTCTCCGGCAACGTGTCCTGCACTACTCGCTTCCGCATCCGCCCCCCTTTGAACTTGGTGCCCGGCTCTTACCTGCTCAGTTTACGGGTTTTCGACCGGTTGGGACAAAGTGCCGCTGTGACTGCGACGGTGCTGTTGAGGGATCCCTGAAGGCTGCACCGGAGAGTTGCCTTTCAGTTGTTGGCTGGGCGCTTCCGCATGAACGAAAAATCGTTATTTCACCGCCTGGGCAAGCGCCCGGATCCCTGCTTGCAGACGTTCTTCAATGTCGGCCTCCAGCCGCAGGGTGCCGTCGGCCTCAAACTGGATCTGCGAGCTGAGGATGTAGATCCCTTTCAAGATATGGGTTGCGCCCATCACGGCCAGCACCGGCTTCATGGCAAAGTCGATGGCCAGCAGGTGGGCCAGGGTTCCCCCGGTGGCAATGGGGAGAATCACCTTGCCGGTAAAAGCATCCTGGTCTAGCAAATCCAGCAGCGCCTTCAACACGCCTGGATAAGAAGCTTTATAGACAGGAGCAGAGATGACGATCCCGGCAGCCTGGGCCACCTTTTCCTGAATCTGCTGGAGGTGAGGGCTCTCAAAGTTAACCCGCACCAGATCCTCTGGCGGCAAATCCCGCACCGAGACAAACTCCGTCGTCAATCCCAGACCGGACAGGATCCCGGCAGCGTGGTGCAAAATCGCTTCCGACCGCGGTGGCGGGCCAGCGGCTTCCCGAGAAAGAGGGCCAGGACTACCGGAGAGCAGGAGGATGGCCGGCATGGATCAACAAAAGAAGTAGAACGCTGCTTCTGTTGTACCAGGGATCCCGTCCAAGAAATGCTAAACTATGCGTTAGGAAAGTCTCCAGGTTGTCGAGCCTGGATCCCTGCGGGCGTAGTTCAGTGGTAGAACGCTAGCTTCCCAAGCTGGATGTCGTGAGTTCGAATCTCATCGCCCGCTTCCCCATCGAAAACACAGAGGGATAGCTGGCTGGCCCCGTACTTGAGTGCGGGGCGGAAAGGCCCGTGAGCAACTTTAGCTGCTCATCAATGGCATAGTTATCACCGAGGCGTGCCGTTCCCAGGCGAGCCCCTAAGACGGTGAAAAACCCGACCGGTGGCAAGCGTCCGGAAGAGACTGCCGTCTCAGCCAACCTGCAACGACTCCGTCCCGCTGACGCGATCAGAAAAGTCAGCAGAACCTTGGGGCCTTGCCTCCAGGAACTGTCTAGAGGTGTCTTGACAACGCCTCTGTGAGTCCGCTTGCGGACTGCGTAAAAATCCCCTGGGCGGTAGGAGGGTCAAACAATCTGCCCCACGCAGGGCCTTCACCCTAAGGCAGTGAGGAGCCTAGCTTCTGAGATCCCCGGCTGGCGAAGGATTCCGACCGAAAGGGGCTTCCATGCGGCTGTCCACCACCCGCCGTAGCACCCCGTTGACAAAAGCGGCGGCCTCCGGATCCCCGTATTTTTTGGCCAATTCTACAGCTTCGTTGATGGCGACCTTGTCGGGGCTGCTGCGCAGGATCTCCATTTCCACTACCGCCAGGCGCAGGATATCGCGCTCGATCCGCCCCACCCGCTTCAGTTGCCAGCCTACCAAAACCCCTTGCAAACGGGCGTCGATAGCCTCCTTATGGGTGCGCAGGGCGGTCAACAGTTGGAGAGCGTAGGCGCGTACCTCTTGAGCTTGGGCAATGTGCAACAGCTCCGGCATGGAGAGGGCAACTCCCAGCCGGTTGACCGCCTTTTGGGACAACTGAACGACCTCATCCAGGATGCGGCGGACGCTGTACAGCCGCTGTTCCAGGTGTTCCAGGGCTTGGCCGGCGTTGCTGAGGGCCACTTGGGCTTGGTGGGCCAGCTCCAGCAATTCTCCCTGCACGGTGTCGCCGGCGTTGGCCTCCTTCAGAGCCGTTTCCAAGCGTTGCAGATGTCGTTGGGCCTGCTGAAGGCGGACAGTAAGAGAGCGAGCTCCGCCCTCTTCCTTGGCATCAGAAGCGGCCAATAACAGGGGATCGCTCTCGTGCAACAGGCGATCGCTGCGCTGGATCTCCGCCGCCGCTGTGGAGAGAGTTTCATGGGTCTCTTCCTGCAGAGCGCGGATGGCTGCCAGCAGCAAGTCCTCCAGTTGTTTTTCGCTCAGTTTGGCCGCTGTGGCCGGCAGTTGGTTGACCCCCAGCAGGGCCAGTTCGCGGGCAACACGCCGAGGTTGCATTGCAGAATACCCATGTTTTTAAACGACTGCCCCATCGCGCAAGGCGGCGCTATCGGGCTTAGCCATGCTAGCAGCCTGCCGCGGGGCAATGAAGAACCAGAGGCCCGGGCGCCTCGCTGTCAACTTGCCTCGCAAGGGCGGCTCAACACGCGAAACACCAACGATGCACTCTGCTCTTCGCCAAAGCGAGATTGGCTGGAGACGGAGAGGGTAAGCCGCCGTTTGCTGCGGGTGATGCCCACGTACAGCAGCCGCAGCCGCTCTGCGGCCAGATCCAAAAAGGCTTGCTCGGTGGCCGAGTCGGCCTGCTGCTCCCAACAACTTCTGCGGCTGAGCTGCCGCAACTGGGCCAGGGCTTCTGCTCTCATATCGACATCCTCCAAAAACCTCAGCCCCACCGGTCGCTCTTCAGAGTAGGTGGGAAACTCGTAGGCCGACACCTGGGGGATGAACACCTGATCCCATTCCAAGCCCTTGGCGCGGTGCAGAGTCGTAACGGTGATGCTGCCCGGCTCCGGGTTGAAGGCAAAGATCTCCGAGGGCAGGTTGTTGAGGCGGCGATCCAGAATCACCCGCAATTCTTGGGCAATCTCCTGCCAATCGACCTCGGGCAGGGATCCCAGCACCTGCTCCAACTGGTCGATGACGTAGCAACCCACAAACAGCTCTTCCGGCTTGCGGTAGAGGCTTTGGACAATCACATTGAGCACCTCCGGCCAAGGGGAGCGCCCGGCCCGCAGCCAACCGGCAAGGATGCGCAGCAGCCTGCCCAAGTTTTGCCAAGAGGGGCTATCCGGCAAAGTGGGGGCTTCCCCAAACTGGGGAAATAGCAGCCGCTCCGGCAGCGAGGCGCGGATCCAGTCCAGCATCGGCCCCAGCTCCAGGCGCGGGATCCCGGCCCAGTCGGCCAGGTGATCCACAGCAGCGGCCAAGCGGGCAGAGGAAATGGGCTGGGCCAACCAGTCGATGATTCCCTTGAGTTGCAGCAACACCCGCCGCTGGCTGGGGTTGCCCCGCAACAGATCGATCACCTGCTCTGCCCCCAGTTCCCGCAGGTAGTCGAGGGCCTTGCCCCCCAGCTCGTTGGTGGTGACCAGAATGGCCACCGTCTGGTCGGGAAAAGCCTGGGCGGCTGCCAGGGCCCACCGCGTCACCTCCTGCAGCTCCTGCTCCGGGGATCCGACTACCCGGCGAAACACCACCTCCCCTTCGCTGGCCGGGGGATTTAGGCCGCCAGCGCTGGCCGGGCAAATGTGCTGGGGAGCCAGGGCGGTGCGCAGGGCTGGGATGGGGTGCTTCTGGTTCACCCAGTCCACCAGGCGGTTGGCCAACTCCAGGATCTGGGGGGCGCTGCGGCTGGACTCTTTCAACGTCACCTGGGGATTGGCCTGACAAAAGGCGCGAAACAGCCGCGGCTCGGCGGTGGTGAAGGTGCCCATGATGCTTTGGTTGGGATCCCCGACCCGTACCAGGTTGCCGGTGCGCTGGCTGAGCAGCCGCAGCAGCTCTTCTTGGAGGGGGGAGCTGTCCTGGGCCTCGTCCTCGAATAGGTAGTCGTACCAATTTTGCACCTGCTGCCGCAGGGCCGGGTCGCGCTCGATTAGCTCCACTGCCTGCCAGCCCAGGTCGTCGTAGTCCAGCTTGCCCAGGCGACGCAGCTCCGCTTGGTAGGCAGCATAGATGGGGGCCGCCCAGCCCAGATAGCCCTGAGTAGTTGTGGGGATCGCCTCCGGCCCCAGACGCAGATTCTTGGCCGTGCTGATCACCGCCCGCACCATCTGCTGGAAGCTGCGTCGAAACCGCAGCCGGTTTCGGACCACCTTGTGGGGCTTCTCGGCAGGGATCAAGGGCTCCCAGAGGTGGGTGTGGTGGGCGAGCCAGGCGCGGCAGAGACGGCTGAGCAGGCGCTCCTGTTCATATTCCTCCAGGATGGACAGCTCTTCCCAAGGGCCGGGAACCTCCCGCAACACCCGCAGCGCCAGCGAGTGCAAGGTGAAGGCTTGGGTAAAGCGATCCGGATAGCCCGCCTGTTGCAGGCGTTGGTTGATGCGGTTGATCAAATTGCTTCGCGCCGAACGCATGTAGGTGAACACCCCAATGCGCTCCGGTGGAACGCCGCGATTCAGGATGAGATCGGCGATTAGCAGCTCCAGGATAAACGTCTTGCCGCTCCCCGGAACTGCCGCGATCCCCAGAGGCCCCGACCGATACGCCAATGCCCGTTGCTGTTCTGGACGCAACGTGACTTGGGGAAAAGGAGAATCTGCCAAGCTCACCATTGTATCCGCAACTAGCCGAGGATAAAGGTCTCAATGGCCACCGCCACCCCATCTTCGGTGACGGGGGGAGCAACCCAATCAGCGTGGGGCAGCAGAGCCGGCGAGGCGTTCCCCATGGCTACCCCGATCCCCGCATACTGGAGCATCTCGATGTCGTTGTCGCCATCGCCGATGGCCATCACCTGATCCGCCGACACCCCCAGCAGCTCTTCCGCCAGAAAACGAACGGCATTGCCCTTGTTCACCGCCGCATGGGTGGCCTCCAAAAAAATCGGCTCCGAGCGGGTGAGGTAGATCTGCTCAGGAGAATACCGCTGCCGCAGGGATCCCTGGAGTTGCTGCAGAAACTCCGTATCCTCCGAAACAGCCAGGATCTTGGTGGGGCTTTTCCCGTGTTGGGCGGGGGAGAGCATCTGGAACGGCACCTGGGAGCGCTCGGCATAGGCTTGGCTGAGGGGGCTGAGCTCCCGCAAATAGAGCTGATCGTCGATGTAGAGGTGCACCCCCACCGGCTGATCCTGCAGCACCTGCAGCAGCTCCTCCGCCAGCGACCAGTCCAGGCTCCAATGCTTCAAGGTCTTTTGGCTGTCGGGATCGCGAATGAGCGCCCCCTGATAGCTGCAGAGGGGCATATCGGCCCCAATGGCGTAGTGAAACCGCTCAGCAGAGCGATGCATCCGACCTGTAGCAATGGCTACCCGCACGCCTGCCGCCTTGGCTTTTTGAATGGCCTGCCGCACCGGCTCCGAAACCTGGTTGGAAGGCCCGGCAATCGTGCCGTCGATGTCCAATACCAACAGCCGAATGTCTCTCCAGGATCCTGCCTCCTTTTTTCGCTGTTGGACTTGAGCTTCTGCTCCGGTTTGCATTGCCCCTCCTCCTGGCAACCTCCCAGACACTAACACAAAAGGATAGCTGGGTAGCCCCGCACTTTAGTGCAGGGCGGAAAAGCCCGCTAGCCACTTTAGTCGCTTACCCATGATGGGGGTCGTTGATATAGTTTCATAGCTCAAACAACCTCTTCCTGACTTCTCCTACCAAGACCTTTTTCCTTCTCTTTGGCCAAAAAATGAGATAAACAACCGCTAGCCCCACACCATGGTTGTAGTGATTGTACCGTTGACTTT
>NZ_JAOALE010000025.1:0-45784 GCF_047462575.1 Synechococcus sp. 'PEA 65AY6A-5F PE A' | reverse complement strand
TCCTCCAGCCCGCCAAGCTGCGCTGTGGCGGGAGTACCCCGGAGGTTCTGATGGGTTCGTTGCAAAAACAACAACTGACCCAGAACAACTCGGTCTGACTTCTAATCTGGTTGGGGAACTCTCAAGAAGCGAGAAAGAGCGGGACAATGCCCAGCGCCTGCCGGATGTCGTCATCCAAGCCCTTGGCAAGGGTCAGAATCAAGCGCAGGAGGGATCCGGTTGCAGGTTTGCCCCAGACAGGAGATCATAGAGTCCTATCAAAGCAAAAAGCTCCCATTGACAGCGTGACGGTGGAACCTAAGCAGACTCAGCTAGACCCTCGGCCCGCCGGCCTCACCACAGCTACCGGAACCATCAAAGCCCAGTTGGATTTGCTGTTGCTGGGGCTGGAGTCCCTGAGCGGAGAAATTTCCGAGGCGGTTCTGGCTGCAGCCAAAGCCCTGAACTTGGAAAAGCAGATCGGCGATCGGGTGGCTCTCTGGCGGCTGCGCAACGCCAACCCTCTGCGCCGCAGCAGCGGTGGGCGAAAAGAAGTCGATATCGAAGAGGCGCGCGCCCTGGTGCTGGTGATTGCTCATCTGGCTGCTCAGCAGCAGGCCCGTATCCGCAGCACCTTGGAGCAACTGGAAGCTGCTGTTGAACAGGAGCTCAGCCCTTTCCGTCAGCCACTGGTGGGCGACTATCTAGATGAGTTTATCTCCCACTACCGCAGCCGCATGGTGGATGGGGATGTGCGTGACGAGAACAGCCTCGCCGAGCTGGCTCTGCGCATCTTGATCGAGCTGATGTTTTACAGCAGCCCAAGAGGGGCCCAGCGTCTATGGAAAGCCCTGCTCAACCGCCCTGAGATGGATCTGCCCGCCGGCAGCGACGAAGAAGGGGAGGTAGCCCATAGCTCCGGATCGGATGCTTTGCCCTCTTCCTGAAATAGGCTCCTTGCTTGTGTTGTTTGCCCGCCAGTTGCCATGCCCAGTCTCACCCTTATCAGTCATACCTATCAACAGCCCACCTCGACCCTCACGGTGCGGGGAGAGGCACCTGGCCTGCCCGAAGCTGCCGAGGGTTCCTCAACGCCGCCCCTGCGAGCCATCCAGCAGAACTTCGAGTGTCAGTTGGAAATTCGCCAGGGGGAGACCACCAAAACTCTGCAGGGGGACAGTGTTTGGCTCAGCGATTTGATCGCGGTGATCGACCGCTACGTCGGATCCCAGCTCAGCGGCGCGCCCAAGGGAACCTTCAGCGGTACTGTGGCCATCCGTCCGCTGGATTTTATTTTTCATCGCCTCACGGTGCGCCAAGGGGAGAATCAGATTGCCCAAGTGGATCTGTCGATGACCCAGTTGTACGACCTGTTGGAGAACCTCTCTCAGGTGGCCGATGACATTCCCCAACTGGCCAGCCTGGGAACGCCGGTAACGCGGGCTTGGTATCGACAGCCTGCCGGGATCGCTGCCCTGCTGGTGGGAGGGATCGCCCTGGTGGCCGGGGTCGGGATCTGGGCCAGCCGCACCCCGGAGAAGAGGGCTCCCACTGCTTTCAACTCGGCCCAGGAGCAGCTCACCGCGCCGGAAGCCTCTGGAGATCCTCTGCTGCGGCTGCAAAACACCCTGGCCCAGCAATGGCAGTCTCCTCCCGATTTGCAGGAGAGCTTGATCTATCGAGTAACGGTGGATGCGGCGGGATCCCTGCTGGCTGCCGAGCCGGAGAATGAGCTGGCCCGGGAACGCCGCGCCGAAACTCCTCTTGCCGACCTGCCGGAGTTGCCGCCGGATCCCTTGCCGACGGGTGCCAAACAGTTCCGCATCAGCCTAGGGCCAGAGAGCCGGGTAGAAGTGACCCAGATAGAGCCCCTCTGAAATCCGGGCTGAGGAGAACGTCACTCCAGACAGATGACCGGCCCCTCTGTGCCACACTGCTCGCCGTGCAGCCACTCTTCCTGGGGATCCGATTGAGCCAAAGACATAGCCGCCAGCAGAGCCAAAGCAGCGACTACCCCCGCGAGCCAGATGCTGCGCATGGTTTTCTCCCCATCTGCGATGAGTTCAATCTCTCGCTTTTCCGCCCGTGTCTTGGTGACCGGATGAGAGGTTCGAAGGCGATCCAAATCACAGTCAACGGCTGGCCGCTCGCCCTCTCCCCTTGCCGTCGCGGTAGAGTTTGGCAGTGATCTTAATCTGCAGGGATCCCCACTTTGCCCTCTTTCAGCGCAGATCCCGGCCAAAAGGCAACAAAGACAGGATGACCAGCTTCAGGTGCTGTTTGGCAAAGGGGATCCCAACGACGGTGACGGCCAGGATCACAGCCCAGAAGAGGTGGTTGAGCACCAGGGGCCAGCCGAAGAGCAACAGCCAGATCACGTTGAAGATCAGCAGCAGCGGGCTGTTGGCATCGGGATACTCCACCACTTCTTTGCCGAAGGGGGCAAGCACTGCAAACCCCAGTTTGATGCTCTGCCAGCCAAAAGGAATGCCGATGATGGTCAGGCAAAGGCTTAGCCCCCCAAGATATAGCCCAGACTGGTCAGCAACCCCCCGAAGATCAGCCAAATGATGTTGCCAATTAAGCTCATGATTCAGAACCTCTAGCGCTGAGCCCGGACTGCAGGGCAGGTTTCCGCTCCCCGCCCCCTGGACAAGCAGACGGGGCGGACCCCTTTTTATTGTTCCCATCGCCAAAGCACGTTCCCTTGAGCCTCGCCGAACTGCAATACTTCGTCAAGGTTTGCAACGCTTTTGGGGAGCTGTGGTAGGATGCCTGCTGTCTGACGAGCCGATCTACTTGCAGCGAGGAGAGCGCCTTGAGCCTGAGAGTTGCTGTTGTTGGGGGTGGCCCAGCCGGAGCCTCTGCCGCCGAAGTTCTAGCCCAAGCCGGAATCGAGACCTTTTTGTTTGAGCGGAAGCTAGACAACGCCAAGCCCTGCGGGGGCGCTATTCCCCTCTGTATGGTCTCAGAGTTCGACCTCCCTGAGGAGATTATCGACCGCAAAGTGCGCAAGATGAAGATGATCTCCCCTTCCAACTACGAGGTGGATATCGCCCTCGAAAAGGAAAATGAGTATATCGGCATGTGCCGCCGCGAGATCCTGGATGCCTTCTTGCGCAACCGCGCTCGCCAAAAAGGGGCGGAGCTGATCCACGGCAAGGTGATGCATCTGGAAATCCCCCAAAATGGCCGGGATCCCTACATCCTGCACTACAGCGATTTTTCCGACGGCTCAAATCGGGGAGTACCCCGTTCGCTGGCGGTGGATCTGGTGATCGGGGCAGATGGCTTTCACTCCAAGGTGGCAGAAGCCATCGGTGCCGGCGACTACAACTATGCTCTGGCCTTTCAGGAGCGGATTCGGCTCCCGGACGACAAAATGGCCTACTACGAGGAGCGGGCAGAGATGTACGTGGGGGACGATGTTTCTCCGGACTTCTATGCCTGGGTGTTCCCCAAGTGCGACCACGTGGCGGTGGGCACCGGCACCATGAAGGCCAACCAAGCCCAGATCCAAAAGTTGCAGGCCGGGATCCGCGCCCGCGCTGCCGAGCGGATTCGGGGCGGCCAGGTGATCAAGGTGGAAGCCCATCCGATCCCAGAGCATCCGCGTCCGCGCCGTGTGGTGGGTCGGGCAGCCCTGGTGGGAGATGCGGCAGGCTATGTAACCAAGTCCAGCGGCGAGGGGATCTATTTTGCCGCCAAGTCGGGCCGCATGTGCGCCGAGACCATCGTCGAGACCTCCGAGGGCGGGAAGCGCATCCCCAGCGAAGAAGATCTCAAGCTGTACCTCAAGCGCTGGGATCGCCAATACGGCCTAACCTACAAGGTTTTGGACATTTTGCAACGGGTGTTCTACCGTTCCAACGCCACCCGCGAGGCCTTTGTGGAGATGTGCGCTGACCGGGATGTGCAGCGGCTAACCTTTGACAGCTACCTCTACAAGACGGTGGTGCCCATGAACCCTTGGGTGCAGTTCAAGATCACGGTTAAGACTCTAGGCAGCCTGCTGCGAGGGAACGCCCTGGCACCTTAGGGATCCCTACTGCCACTGGAAGGTGACGGTGACCCGATCCCAATTGGCATCGGTTTTCAGAACCCTAGCAGAGGCGTGTTGTCCCGGCGGCACGTCGCTGGGTTCAAACGCGACCACCCGCGTCTCCACCACCTCCTCTCCCCGGTAGAACGTGAAGCGAGCACGAGCGTTGAGGACGGTGCGGGTGCTGCGGTTGATCGCCTCTACGCTCAGGCGGCTGCCAGCCCCCACCCGTTCTTCCTGAATCGAGCCCACGATCACGAAATCTCCCGGGTTGGGTGCAGATTCGGCGGCAGCAGTCGGCGTTGGGCTGGCCGTCGGTGGGGCCGTCTCGGCCTGGCCGGGATCGGGCTGCTTCAAGAGCGCCAAGACGCGGGCCAGCTCCTGCTGAAAGAAGACAAAGGCTTCCCGCGATTGGTTGGCCACCTGGGCCAAGATCAGCCGATCCGACTCTTCCAGGGGGATCTCCAGGAGGGGGGCCGGCCCTTTGAGGGCGACCCGAATGCTGGCGACTTCTTGGTTGATGAATTTATCCAAGTAGGGAAAGATGTTGAGAATGCAGTCTTGAAAGGATCCCATTGGCATAACGCGATTGTTCGTCAGCACTAAGTCGGCTCGCTCGCAGCTAGTTCGATCCTCCATATCGATTTCCAGCGGCACCCGAAAAGATCCCAGGCTGGTGTTGGTGATGGTGACGTTAATGCTGTCCACTTCCTGCCGCCAGCCGTGGATGATCTCCAGGCTAGGGCTGGTCACTTCCTCGGTGAAATACTCTCCGGCCCAGGCGGGGGATCCCCATAAAGCTAGGGCCGAGAGCAATCCAGGGAGATAGTAAGTCCGTCTCCAATTCACCTCAACTTTCCCTCCTTGAACTCGCAGATGTCGGGGTAGAGCCAAACCGCACCCAGATGTTGCCTGCTGCCCCGAGATGGCAATAGCCTAGCCCCAGGGCTAGCACAAACCAAGAGGAGACAGCGTTGGTTTAACGGCTTTCAACCTTCTCCTTACTCGGCTCGGCAGCCGAGCGCCCATCTTCTGAGAAACTCGCGGTTGTCTCTGCAGCAGCTCCCCAGAGACCCTACTTGGACGCTCCTGCCGCTGCCGTTTTCCGACTTGTCAGGTGAGGGATCCCGTGTGCGATAGGATCAAAAGGTGCCAAAATCCTGAAAGCCTCGGATCGAGTGCGCCCGTGTTCCTCACCCTTTCAGCAGTATGGCCAGATCTCCAGCTTTGTGGCTCAGTCGCCTCGCTGTTCTGCGAGGGCTGATCTTTATCTTGGCGGTGGTGGTTGCTCTCGTCTACTTGGGCTTCAGCCGCGAAGTTCGTCTTGGCCTTGACCTCAAAGGGGGGACGCAGCTCACCCTGCAGGCTTTGCCCACGGAAGAGGTGCCTGAGATTACCTCTGAGGTGATGCAGGGGGTAGAGGCGGTGATCCAGCAGCGGATCAACGGCCTGGGGGTGGCCGAGCCTCTGGTGCAGATCAGCGGCCAAGATCGCCTGTTCGTGCAGCTGCCGGGGGTGGCAGATCCCGATCGGGCCATTGCTCTTTTGGGCGATACGGCCCGGTTGGAGTTTCGCAAGGGCCTGGTGCCGGTCAGTGCCCTGCCCCGCAACGAGCGGGGAGAGATAACGGCGGGGGAGGATCCCGACGCCCTGTTTGAACGGGTCGGCCTCACCGGCGATCTGCTGCGCAACGCCTATCCCCAAGCCCCCCGCCGCGGATCCCAGACTTGGGAAGTGTTGCTGGAGTTTAAGCCGGCAGGGGCAGAGAAGTTTACTCAGCTCACCCGCGAGTTGGCCGGAACAGGGCGCCCGATTGGCATTTTTCTGGACGACGTGCTGATCAGCGCGCCAATTGTGGGGCCGGAGTTTGCCCGCACCGGCATTACCGGCGGGACGGCGGTGATCACGGGCAATTTCACAGTGGAAACCGCCACCGATCTGGCGGTGAAGCTCAAGGCGGGGGCGCTTCCCGTTCCCATTCGCGTCATTGAAAACCGCACCGTCGGAGCCACGTTGGGGGAAGAGAGCGTGCGCCGCAGCCTCTATGCTGGCATTGCCGGCCTGGTGCTGGTTTTCGTCTTCATGGTGGCCTACTACCGCCTGCCGGGGCTTGTTGCCGATATCGCCCTCCTCATCTACGCCCTCTGTACGTTTGCTCTGTTCCAACTGCTGGGGGTGACCATGACCCTGCCCGGGATCGCCGGCTTCATCCTCAGCATCGGCATGGCGGTGGATGCCAATGTGCTGATTTTCGAGCGCATCAAAGAGGAGCTGCGGGCCGGCAAGTCCATCTACAAGTCCATCTCGGAAGGGTTTAACCGCGCCTTCAGCAGCATCCTCGACAGCAATGTCACCACCCTTTTGGTCTGTGGCGTACTTTTCTGGCTGGGGATGGGGCTGGTGAAAGGCTTTGCGGTAACCCTGGCCATTGGCATTTTGGTGAGCTTTTTCACGGCCATCACCTGCACCCGCACGCTGCTTTTGGCGGCAATGGGGATCCCCGCCCTGCGCAAACCTGAGTTTTACGGCGTTCGCATGGAGGCGGCTCAATCATGACAGCTCAAGAGCTATCCCCCACCGATCCGGCGGTGGGATCCCGGCGGTCGCTTGACTACCGCTTCGACATCGTGGGTCGCAGCAGGCTGTGGTTTAGCTTGTCTCTGGCAGTGTTGCTGGTGGGGCTGGTCAGCATGGCTTTTTCCCTGGCCTCTCTGGGAACCCCCCTGCGGCTGGGGCTGGATTTTGCCGGCGGCACCTTGTTGGATCTGCGTTTTGAGCAGCCTGTCACCACCGACGAGCTGCGGCGGGCTCTGCAGGAACATGACCTGGGAACCAGCATCATCCAACTGGACACCCAGACGGGCCAGGAAGCCTTGATCCGCATGCCCCCTTTGACGGAGCAGGAGCGCCTGGCAGTGGAAGACACGCTGCGGCGGCGGGTGGGATCCTTTGAGCGCAGGCTGGTGGAGACGGTGGGCCCGACGGTGGGGCGTTTGCTCTTGCGCTCCGGCCTCGTGGCCGTGCTCATCTCCTTTGGGCTTATTGTGGTGTATCTGGCCCTGCGCTTTCAGTGGGATTACGCAGTGTTTGCCATTGTGGCCTTGCTGCACGATGTGGTGCTGACAACAGGTCTGTTTGCCCTTTTGGGCCTGACGGTGGGCATGGAGGTGGACAGCCTGTTTTTGGTGGCGCTGCTAACCATCATTGGCTTTTCCGTCAACGACACAGTGGTTATCTACGACCGCATCCGGGAAAATCTGCGTCTGGTCAGCCGCAAGGTCAGCTTTGCCGAGGTGGTGAACCTGTCGTTGAACCAGACTTTTGCCCGCTCTTTGAACACCACCCTGACGACGATGCTGCCCCTGGTGGCCATTGCCATTTTTGGGGGAGCCACCCTGAAGGGGTTTGCCATTGCTTTGCTCATCGGCTTCAGCTTGGGGGTTTATTCCAGCATCTTCATCGCCAGCCCCCTGCTGGTGTGGTGGCGGCAGCGGCGCTATGGCGCCAACAGGGATCCCAATCCCCTGCCTTCCGGCGCAGAGGGGTAGGATCTTCCCTAGCCCAGGGGTAAAGCGGCGGCAACGGCCTACCAGTGCAGTCGCTGGCCGTAGGCAACCAGGTAGCGCTGCAAATCGGCCATTTTGCCCTGGGGCACGATCTGGGCTGGGGTCAAGCCGGGATCCTGGCTGCGGAGCCAAGCCACGGTCAGCCCCGCTGCCGAGCCAATGGTCCACTCGCCGTAATGGGTGCGGGTGGCGGCGTTGACAATGTGGCTGGCGGCGATCCCCTTGCCGCCGATGAGCAGGTTATCCACCTTCTGGGGGATCAGGGCCTCTAGGGGGATGACGATGGGGCGGACGGAAAACTCGTTGACCGGCGCCGAGCTGGCCGACAGGGAAGGCTCCCAGTTGCGGTAGCGACAGCCGTGCATGTCGATGGCGTAGTGGGTGATCCCAACTGCTGTGGGGCTAAAGTCCCGTCCCCCGCTGGCGCCGACGCGAATATCCTGCTCCAGCATCAGGAATTCCGCCTGGCCGTAGGCGGCCCGCCCCAGGATACGCCGCCCCTCCCGGATGTAGGGGTAGAGGCTGAGGCCGGAGCGGGTGCCCAGCAAAGACTCTTCGCCAAACAGCAAGGAGAGGGGATAGCCGGCGCGGGACTGGGTTTCCATCAGCCATTCGGCAAACAGCAGGGCGTGGTTCTCCCCATCTTTGATGGCCGAGACATCCAGCCCCCCCAGCCAGTTGTGGCGCTGCCCTGAGGCCAGCAGCCGCTCTTCCGTTAGGATTAGGGGTGGGTTCATGATCCCCCAGTCGTTGCCGCGGTTCCAGTTCACCAGGGTGAGATCGCCGGGAAGCGGGGTGCCGTAAAAGGGATCCGTGCGGCCTTTGCTGACGATGCGGCGGTAGTTGAAAAAGCTCTGGCCGCTGAAGGTGGGAAACCCCTCCAGGTCGAACTGGCGGCGGTGCTCGGCGCGGGAGTAGCCCGGCTGCAACTGGGCCAGCTCGGCGCGGGAGCGCCCGCCGTCGTCGTGGATGGCCAGCACGAAGGGAAAAGTGAAAGCCTGGGTGCACTCCGGGTTGCTGGCCGGGGCGGCGTTGGGCTCCCCGGTTAGATCTCGCCCTTCTGAGCCCAGCCGGTAGGGGATCCCGGCCCAGCCCACCAGCTCGCCGGTGTCGGTGGCGTCGATCACGAACAAGGGGCGGCCCGGCGGCGCCTGCAGCCGCAGCACCCGCTTGGCAAAGACTTCCGTCTCCTGCCAGCTATACCAGCTCACCAATTCCCGCCACAGCCGCCCCGGCGGCACAAAATGGGGATCCCGCGGCTGCCGCTGCACCGCGTAGATGCTCTCGAGGCGGGAGCCGTCGGCGCTGAAGGTGGCCCCCTTAAAAGCGGTCTGGGTGGCCCAGCGACTGTGGGGGGCGCTGCGGGCGGCCTGTTGCAGCCAGGTTTCCACCGCCTGCAAACCAGCCTGGGGCGGAAAACACAGCCCCCCTACCCAGCAACTGTTGATTTCGGAGACACGGGTTCCCGGCGGGATCCCTGTCCAGGCGGGCAGATGCACCGGCTGGCTTTCGATGAGGGCCTTAAACTCCAGCCAGTGGCGGGAAAAATTGCCCCGCTGCCGCATGGGGAGCGACTCGTCGATGGCTGATACCCCCTGGGAGGTGATCTGGCCCCCCAGCCAAGGGGTGAGCTCGATGAGACAGGTTTGCACGCCCCCCCGCATGGCCTGGCCTGCCGCCGCCACGCCCCCCAGGGATCCGCCCACCACCACCAGCTCGCACTCCCAGATCTCGTCCGGCTGGGGCAGGGGATCCAGCAGCGGCCAGCCGTGGGCCGTAAAACGGGGCACCTCCGGCTCTGGAGCGGCGACGGGCGATCCCCCTTCCGGCTGGGAGAGGGCGGCAAACCCCATCCCCGCCACAAAGCCCAGCAGCGACAGGATCCCCAGCCCCAGAGCTTGTTTGCGCCTGAGTTGCTGCCGCGCCGCTGGGATCCCCTTACCGGCCGTCTTCACCTTAGTTTTGCCTCACACCCCAAGCTTTCTTCCGCAATGCTAGCGGGAGAACCCCTCTTGAGAATAGCTGATGAATAAGGCCCCCTTGAATGGCTGCGGGTGGCTCCGGATCCCCCAGATGGAAGTGCCGGACAAGGGGATCCAAGCAGGTGAAATCGGGCATAGGCAACCGTTGAGCCCTGGATGGCAAGGGCTGGGTCGTTGCCTGGCGTTGGATTGGGCTTTTGTTGGTATCCTACGCGATAGCCGGTCTCCGACTGCTGCTCCATGCTGACCTTGCAAACTGTGGCCGACCTGCTGCAAGCCCCTTTGCAGGGAGATCCCCACCTCTTGGGGTTGCCGGTTCAGGCCCTCTGCACCGACAGCCGCCGGTTGCAGCCAGGATCCGTTTTTGTGGCGCTGCGGGGAGAACGCTTCGACGGGCACGATTTTATTCCGCAAGCCCTGAGCAAGGGGGCCGTTGCTGTCATCAGCCAGCGGCCGGTGGAGGGTCCCCACTTCCAGGTTCCCGATACCTTGACTGCCTATCAGCGCATTGCCAGAGCCTGGCGGGAGCAATTTTCCATCCCGGTAGTGGCCATCACCGGCTCAGCAGGCAAAACCACCACCAAGGAAATGCTGGCGGCTGCTCTTTCGCGCTACGGCAGCGTTCTCAAAAGCGAGGCCAACCACAACAACGACATTGGGGTGGCGCAAACGCTGCTGCGGCTACAACCAGAACACCAGTTTGCCGTTCTGGAGATGGCCATGCGCGGCCCTGGTGAGATTCGCCGCCTTGCACAGATGGCTCGCCCCACCCATGCCTTGATTACCCACATCGGCACCGCCCACATCGGCAGGCTGGGATCCCGCGAGGCCATTGCTGCTGCCAAGTGTGAGCTGCTGCAGGAGTTGGGGCAGGGGATAGCTGTGCTCAATGGTGAGGATCCCTTGCTGTTGGCCACTGCCGCCAGCCTGTGGTCGGGAAAAACCCTCACCTATGGCCTCGCCCAAGGGGACTTGCGAGGAGAATGGGATCCCCAAGCCCAAACCGTAACCGTGGAGGGCTTGACCTTGCCGGTGCCCCTGCCAGGAAGGCATCACGCCCTTAACTGGATGGGGGTGCTGGCGGCTGTGCGCAGCTTGGGTCTGAATTGGGAGCGCCTGCAAGAGCCCCTTGACCTACCGCTGCCTCTGGAGGGGCGCAATCGCCATCTCAAGCTGGCTGGGGACGTGGAGATTTGGGATGAGACCTACAACGCCTCGCCGGAAGCGATGATCGCGGCTTTGCACCTGCTGGCTCAGACTGCGGGAAAACGGCGCTGGGCCATCCTCGGCCCAATGCGGGAACTGGGAGAGCATGCCCCACAGCTCTACGCAGAGGTGGGTCGGGCGGCTGCCTCCTTGAGACTGGAGCGGGTCTGGCTTTTGGATCCCGACGGGGAGATGCAGCCACTGGTTGACGAAAAGCCAGCCGCCGAGGTTGAACGCTTTGAGGAAGCTTCTGCCTTAGTGGAGGGTTTGCAGCAGCAGGTGCGGGCAGGGGATCGACTGCTGTTTAAGGCGGCGCGAGCCGTCGAGCTGGAGCGGGTGCTGCACCGCTTTTTGCAGGCTTGGCAGGGATAAGCTAAGCTAAAGGACAGTCGATAAGTGGCGCCCTATCGAGGCCATCGACCCGAAGCTTGCCCACACCTTCTTCACAGCTGCACTTCTTCTGGACAGCATGTACCACAACCCTTCTCTGCGGGAAGAACCTCGCGATCAGCCTCCAGTAGTGCTGCCCCTGCCCGGTAGCATTTCTATCCTCGACTGGTTGCGCCAGGAAGGCCGGCTGATCGAGCAGCCTCTTGAAGTCCCTGAAGCTGTTTTGGAAGAAGACATCGACGACATCGACGATTTGATCGGGGACGACTACGACGAAGACTTCGAGGCGGAAGAAGAGTAGGCATGCCTGCTGAGATCGCCAACTCGTTTACCCCTCTGCCCAGCACCGCAGAGGTGCCCACTTTGGCGATGCCAATGGAACGCTAACTTGAACAAACAATGTAAACAAACGTAACGATCCCTCAGCCTCAAGGGATCCTCATCGGGCGTGTTTTGGATGGTTCACCGCCATCCCGCGATGATTGTTGCAAATCTAACCTCAGCGGAGAGTAGCCTTGTAAGCCTTGTCAAAAAGGTATTTTGGGGTAGTAGAAATATCTTTTTCGGGGACTTTTTGCGATTTTGAGGAACCCGAGCTCTATCCCGTCCGTCACATAGAAATGTGAACCTACTCTTCACGGAGGGTTACATTGCATGATTCGCAATCTCTTCGCTCTCTCCTTGGCTGTTGCCTCGGCCACCACGTTGGTTGCAGCCCCTGCGGTCATTGCCGGCAGCCACGGCGCGACTTCTGAAAGCGTGAAAACCGCTGCCCCTGCCAGCAAAACCATAGTAGATGTTGCTGCCGAGGCCGGCTCTTTCACCACCTTGATCCAAGCCTTGGAAGCTGCCGACTTGGTGAAGGTGCTCTCCGGGGAAGGCCCCTTCACCGTTTTCGCTCCCACCGATGAAGCTTTTGCGGCGCTGCCGCAAGGCACTCTAGAGGAGCTGCTGCAGCCGGAAAACCGCGAGAAATTGACCCGGATTCTCACCTACCATGTGGTGCCCGGCAAAGTCCTCTCCAGCGATCTAAAGGAAGGTGAAGTGACGACGGTCGAAGGATCTTCTGTGAAGATCTCCTTGAGCGACGGAGTCAAGGTCAACGATGCCAAAGTGACGCAAGCAGACATTGAGGCCTCTAACGGCGTCATCCACGTCATCGACAAGGTGATCCTGCCCCCGCAAAGCTAACTTGTCGGTGCTAAGGCTCTAGATCCCAGGGGGGTCTAGTCCGGCCCCTGCCCTCAGGGGTGGGGGCTTTGCGTTGCAACCCAGCCCGGCGACCCTGGCCTTGAGCTCTACAGGTCGATGCCGACGCTGGAAGTGTAGATCGCCTCCACCGACACGCCGGACACCCGCTGCGGACGCACGATCATGTACTCGTTGTCCATTTGCTTGGGCAATGTGATGAACTCGTCCCCACCCACCATCAGTTGGTTGATCAGCTCTGTGTATTCTCTAGCTTCCTTGACCCGTACCTGCATGGTTTGTCCACCTTCGAGCATGATGTGGACAAGGTATCCATCGGGTTTTCTGGCCATGGGTGCTCCTATTGGGTGCAGCGAAGGTCGATAAGGGGCGTTCTCATGAACATTATTCCCCCATCGGAGAGGCCTGGCCAACCCTTGCCCCCGCCAGGAAATCTGGAGTTGCGGCGCGACCAACCGACTTGAGGCAGTTTCCCGGGCGCCTCCCCGGCCCACAGCTCCCCTCCCAAAAAGAGAGGAAAGGCGAAGGAAGGCCAAAGCAAGTGGTTCCCCTGCGATTGGGGATGGCTATAGATTACTAGGATGTGCCTATTTTGGGCTTCCTACCCAACTTGCTCGATCTCCCCGCTGGCTGGGATAGCTGGAGTGACTGGCGCAAACTCCCTTCAACGGCTGGACTGGCGCAACCTCAACACCCTCTGGGGATCCATTTTGGCCGAGACCTTGAGCCGGCTGGGTTGTCGGGTGGCCGTGGTCTGTCCAGGATCCCGTTCTGCCCCCCTCACCTATGCCCTAGCCCAGCACCCTGAGATCGAGGCCATTCCAGCGGTGGACGAGCGGTCGGCGGCCTTTTTTGCCCTCGGCTTGGCCCAGCAAACTCGGCAGCCCATCCCTCTGGTGTGTACTTCCGGCAGCGCCGGCGCCCATTTTTTCCCTGCTCTCATCGAGGCGGCAGAAAGTGGTTGGCCCCTTTTGGTGTTGACGGCGGATCGGCCGCCGGAGCTGCGCCACTGCCGCGCCGGGCAGACCATTGACCAGGTGAAGCTCTACGGCCACTACCCCAACTGGCAGGCGGAGCTGGCCCTGCCCAGCGCCGACCTGGAAGCTCTGGCCTACCTGCGCCAGACCGTCATTCACGCCTGGGAGCGTGCCCTCTACCCTTTCCCGGGTCCAGTGCATCTCAACGTGCCTTTGCGGGAGCCCTTGGCTCCCATTGCTGACAGCAGCACCGCGCCCCTGGCCCGTTGGCAGAAAAATCCGGAGTTTGAGAAGAGCTTTTTTCGGGGGGTTGCTCCGGCCGGATCTGCCTGCCAGGCGCTGCGGGGCACTCTTCAGGTGGAGAGGGCTTCCTTTTGGCAGGAGTGGTGCAGCTGTGAGCGGGGAGCGATCTTGGCAGGGCCGGCCCAACCGGCAGACCCCCAGCGTTATGCAGAGGCGGTGGCCCGCTTGGCGCTGGCCCTGGGCTGGCCGGTGTTGGCGGAGGGACTCTCCCCTTTGCGCAACTACGCTTCCCTCAACCCCTACCTCATCACCACCTACGATTTTCTCCTCCAGGGAGAGCAACCTCCTCTTTGGCCAGAGCAAGTGATCCAACTGGGATCCTTGCCCACCAGCAAGGCGCTGCGGCAAACCCTAGCCCAAGCCCGACCCCGCACCTGGCTGCTCGATCCCCGGGCCCAGAACGCCGATCCCCTCCACAACCCCACCACCCACTTGCCCTTTGTCGTGGAGGAGGTGGCGGCAGGGATCCCGGCAGGCAAGGCCAAAGCAACCGCTTTTCTACAAACCTGGCTGCGGGCGGAAGCCAAAGCTCGGGCTGAGCTGGATCGGCTGCTGGCTGACCTGCCGGAGTGGTTTGAGGGCAAGCTTGCCTGGTGGCTGGCCCACCACCTGCCGCCGGAGACGCCGCTATTTATTGCCAACAGCACACCGGTGCGGGATGTGGAGTGGTTTTGGCCACCCAACGACCGCCATATCCGGCCTTACTTTAACCGCGGCACCAACGGCATCGACGGCATCCTCTCGACCGCCTTTGGGGTGGCCCATCGCCAGCGCCCGACGGTGGTGCTGACCGGGGATCTGGCCTTTTTGCACGACTGCGGTGGCCTGCGTCTTGCCCAATGCCTTCAGGGATCCCTGACGATTCTTCTCATCAACAACCAGGGGGGCGGCATCTTCGAGCTGCTGCCCATTGCCGAGGCGGGCCCACCCTTTGAGCCCTACTTTGCGACTCCCCAGGCGGTGGATTTTGCCCTCCTCTGCCAGGCCCATGGCATCCCCCAGCAGCGGATAGAGACCTGGGAAGAGCTGGCCCAGGCTTTGGATCCCTTGCCCGCCCAAGGGGTGCGGGTGTTGGAGATCCTTACGGATCGGCGGGCGGACGCGCGGCGACGGCAGGAGTGGTTCCGGCGCTGGTCTGAGCTGCCATCCACGCCGTAACCCGCTTCCAGATCTGTTCGGGCAGATCCTCGGCCTCGCAGTCCAGCCACTGGATCCCTGGCATGGCCCGAAACCAGGTCATCTGCCGCTTGGCAAACTGGCGGGTGCGCCGCACAATCAGAGGCTGCAGCTCGGCTGCCGGGATCCGCCCTTCCAGGTAAGCGCCGATCTCCGCATAGCCCAAGGTCTGCAAGAGGGGCAGGTCTGGGCCGTAGCGCTGCCGCAGCGTTTTTACCTCCTCAATCCAGCCTGCCGCCAGCATTTCTGCTGTGCGCCGGGCAATGCGTTGTTCCAGACGGGGCATTGGGCAGTGCAACCCCAAGAGCAAAATGGGGTAGTCAGGAGGATGGGCCTGCCGCAGGTAGGAAGCCGGCTTCCCAGTGGTGTAGATGATCTCCAAAGCCCGCAGGGTGCGCACTTCATCATGAGGGTGAATCTGCCCCGCTGCCACAGGATCCAACTGCTGCAGCCAGGCGTAGCAGATCTCGGGCGGCCACGTCTCCAGTTGAGCGCGCAACTGAGGCTGGGGGGGAACTGCCGGGATCCCCAGCCCTGCGGTAATGGATTGGATGTAGAGCCCCGTCCCCCCCACCAGAATGGGAGTCTGTCCCTGCCGATGGGCCTCGGCAATGCGCGCCTGGGCCGCCTGCTGAAACTCGGCCACGGTGTAGGTGTGGCGGGGATCCACAAAGTCCATCAACTCGTGCGGCCAGAGGGCCCGCTCAGCGGGGGTAGGCTTGGCAGTGCCGATGTCGAACTCCCGGTAGACCTGGCGAGAGTCGGCATTCAGCAGAGGGGATCCCAGCCGCTGGGCCAACAGCAGCGCCTGGCGCGACTTGCCGGTGGCCGTGGGGCCAGCGATGACGACAAGCCCCGGCCTTGCAGTCGAGGAGGGGGAGGGAGGTTCTCGACAGTCGCGCCCATTTGGAGACCGGTTTTGATCCATCCGCCGGCAAGAAAGTTCACCCAGGGCAGCAGATTAAAATTTTCAAAGAACCTTAGCGCTGTGGCTAGAATAGAACATCCATAGTCTCTATCGTCTTCCCAGCTCTTCGAATTTCCCCGTGATCTCATCTTATGTCCCTGCTTCCGTTGCCATGTGGGGCGGGGCACGGCCTCGGTTTAAACTGCCCCTTGTCAAACTGCTTTTCCTGTTGCTGCGGGCCTCGGCACGGCTAGGTCTGGCCGGCCTTGGCAGAGCCCTCGGAGCAGGAATCCTGGCGGCGTTGCTGGCGTGGGAACCGCGCCCTGCCTTGGCAGAGGTTTTGGTGCTCAAGCAGGGAGAAGTGCGAACTTTGCCCCTATTGCAAACAAGTGCCCGGCTGCCCCTGCAGATGGAAATGCTCTATTTGGGCATGGTGGAGGAGCGCTTCTTGAGCTACGCCCGCGCCAACAATTGGGAGACTATTTCCAGCGACCGGGAGGATCCCCGCTGGAGCCGCTGGCAACTGCGCCCGGGCGGTGAGGCCCTTTACCTGCCGGATGCCCCTTCGTCGCGGGATCCCTTAGAGCCCCCCCTCTATGCCCGTGGGTTTTATGTGGAGGCCTACTTCATGGGCGGGCGGCTGGCGGGGATGCACCTAATTGACAATCCAGAAGAGCCGGGCTTCAATTTAAGGCAACTGCAAAGGCTTGTTCGCGCCTGGTTCCCCGATAATCGCCTGATGGTGTACTACCAGGTGCTGCCGGAGGATCCGGACCAGCAGGTGCTGGGCGCCTACTGGGGCACTGTCCCTCCCCCTTACCTTGCCACCATTCAGCGCAACAGCCGCCTGCCCTTCTGCCAGACCTTTTTCAGCCCCACTTCGCCCCAGCCCATCACGCCTCCTTCCACACCTCCCCATTGCCTAGTCCAGGCCGCCGGTGAGGACGGTACCGTGCCTTTGGCTGCCCAGAAGAAGACCAACGCTCTGCGCTAGAATTTCGAGCCCATCCTCCCACCAGAAGGGATCCCTGCCGCTGAGCCGTGGCCCTTCCCAATGGGCTGAGGGTGAGGAGCGCCAGGCCTTCTCCCCTCTCTTTTGCGCCTTGGCCTGAGAGGAGTCCAAGGGCAGGGTTTTCCCAGATCAGCTCAAATCAAACCGTTACCAGCTCGGGGCGGCGGCTGTGGCGAATGGCACGAATGGCTTCCCCGTAGTCCTTGGCCTTGAACACGGCTGAGCCAGCCACGATGGCGTTGGCCCCCGCCTCGATCACCTGCCAGGCGTTGCTGGCCTTGATGCCGCCATCTACTTCAATCCAGGGATCCAAGCCGCGCTCGTCGCACAGGGCTCGCAACTGGCGAATCTTGGGCACCACCGCCGGGATGAAGCTCTGCCCGCCAAAGCCAGGGTTGACACTCATGATCAACACCAGATCCACCAGATCCAGCACGTACTGGATCAGCTCCAGGGGGCTGGCGGGGTTGAGCACCACGCCTGCTTGCTTGCCCAGATCCTTGATTTGGCCGAGGGTGCGGTGCAGGTGAATGGTGGAGCTGGACTCGGCGTGAACGGAGATGATATCGGCCCCCGCCTTGGCAAAGTCGGCCACATACTTCTCCGGCTCCACGATCATCAGGTGCACGTCCAGGGGCTTGGCCGTAACCGGGCGCAGGGCTTCTACCACCAGCGGGCCGATGGTGATGTTGGGCACAAAGCGGCCATCCATCACATCTACGTGGATCCAGTCGGCCCCTGCCTCGTCCACCGCCCGCACTTCTTCCCCCAAGCGGCTAAAATCGGCTGAAAGGATGGAGGGGGCGACGACGATCGGCTTTTGCCCAGAAGCTGCTGACGGCTGAGTCATGGTGAGTATCCAAGTTGTAAACCGCAAAATAGGGGAGCTCGCTCCTCTATGGTACGGAGTTTGATCCCCTTTGCAAACTGCCTCTTGGCTCGGAGCCTAGGGTTGCAGGGGAGAGGTGGAGCCAGCACTGGCCTCGACCCACCGCCATCCCCGGAAAACTTAGGCCAGATGTCCCCAGAGATCCGGTGGCTGCGCGTTGCTCTGAGGCTCTGGAGCAGCCTGCTCTGAGGGAGCCGGGTTCACCTCTTCTTCCAGCCGCAGGGCCAGCTGCTGCAACTGCATATAGATGCTGTTGACAGCCAGCATGGCCAAGACGGTGCCGAAAAACTTGGTGCGGGATCCCATAGACCAACTCCTGGGTAAGAACCAAGATAGGACAAAGGTACGTTCCTCGCCGCTGCCCTAGCTCCAACTTAGCGCACAGGCGGAGCAGGCTCTTGGAGAAAATATGGTTTCCCTCGACAGATGCAAGCACTTTCCCGGAGCAATGTCATGACCGCCTCCCCAAAGCCCGCCTACCAGCACCT
This sequence comes from Synechococcus sp. 'PEA 65AY6A-5F PE A', assembly GCF_047462575.1. Classification (NCBI taxonomy): domain Bacteria; kingdom Bacillati; phylum Cyanobacteriota; class Cyanophyceae; order Synechococcales; family Synechococcaceae; genus Synechococcus; species Synechococcus sp. 'PEA 65AY6A-5F PE A'. The sequence continues at coordinate 27,658 of NZ_JAOALE010000025.1, read as the reverse complement.
GCACACCGCCCTTTGGGTCAGCGATCTGGCCAGGGCCGAGCATTTCTACGGCACGGTGCTCGGGATCCCCAAGGCAGAACGGTTTCCCTTTGACTTTCCCGGCGCCTGGTACCAGGTGGGGTCTTCGCAGATTCACTTGATCGTCACTGAGGAGCCGCTTGACCAGGGGCAGCAAGCCAGTCGTGGCAGCAGGGCGAAGTGGGGGCGCCTTCCCCACGTGGCGCTGGGAGTGGAAGATCTGGAGGCGGTGAAAGCCCGCCTGCTGCAGGCAGGCTATGAGGTGCAGCCCAGCGCTTCCGGGCGGGCGGCTGTGTTTGTCCGCGATCCGGATGGGAATGTAATCGAGCTAAGCGCGATTGGCGCAACTGAGCCATGAACCCTCTCCCCCCAGCGATACCGCCTGTAACACCAGCGCGGCGTGGCGATAGGGATCCCCGCTGCCAGTTCGACCCGGCCACCGCCCTGGTCAGCGCGGCGCAGATGCAGCGCCTTGAGGAGGAGATCTTCGCTGCCGGCATGCCCGTGGCCGCCCTGATGGAAAAGGTAGGGCTGGCTGCTTTTGCCCAGTTGCAACAGGATTTTCCCCAGGCCCAGCGCATCGGCATCCTCTGCGGGACAGGGCACAATGGCGGCGACGGCTTGGTGGTCGGACGAGAGCTGCGGCTGGCCCAAAGGTCGGTGAAGGTGTGGCTGGGCAAGCCAGATCTCAAACCCCTGACCGCCGAGCACGCCCGCTACCTCAGGGCCCTGGGGGCGGAGTTTGTGGAGCGGGTGGAGGCGTTGGCCGACTGCGACCTGCTCATCGACGCCCTCTTTGGCATTGGCCTAAACCGGCCCCTGGGGGATCCCTGGGCGGAGGCGGTGGAGTGGGCCAACGGCAGCGGCATTCCCATCCTCAGCCTGGACCTGCCCTCCGGCCTCAACGACCAGACAGGCGAGATCTGGGGCTGCTGCATCCGCGCCAGCTACACCTATGCCCTGGGCCTCTGGAAGCGGGGCCTGTGGCAGGAGGCGGCTCTGCCTTGGGTGGGACGTCTGCGCCGCCTCGATTTCGGCATTCCCCCTTGGGCCTGGCCGGAGGTGGAAGTTCCCCAGGTGTTGCTGCACCCCTGGCCCCATTTCCCCCCCGATCCGCCTTTGGATACCCACAAATACCGCCAGGGATCCCTGTTGCTGGTGGCGGGATCGACAACCTATGCCGGGGCGGCGGTGTTGGCCGGGCTGGGATCCCGCGCCAGCGGCGTGGGCATGGTAACCCTGGCGGTGCCGGCAGAATTGAAAGGGCTCGTCCACAGCGCTTTGCCGGAAATCTTGGTTCACGCCTGGGAAGGGATCCCCTCCCTGCTGGCCGAGAAACCCTTTCAGGCGGTGGCGGTGGGGCCGGGCGTGGGAGAAACCCGCCGTCTACTGCTGGAGATCCTGCTGCAGGATTGGGCCGGGATCCCTTGGGTGATCGACGCCGATGGCCTCAACGCCTTGGCGGAAATAGGGGTGGAGCGCTTGCCAGAACACAGGATCCAAGCCATCCTCACCCCGCACCTGGGGGAGTTTCGCCGGCTTTTTCCGCACCTCCCGCTTTCAGATCGCATGGAGGCAGCCCAGAGAGCAGCAGCCCAGAGCGGGGCAGTAGTGGTCTTGAAGGGGGCGCGGACGGTCATCGCCTCTCCTACGGGGGAATGCTGGGTCAACCCGGAAAGCACACCGGCTTTGGCCCGCGGCGGCAGCGGCGATGTTCTGACCGGCCTGATCGGCGGCCTGGTGGCGCGCAGAAGGGCTCAACTGGGTCAGTCGATGGGGATCGCGGAGCTGCTCAGTTGCGCCTGTGCGGGGGTGTGGTGGCATGCTCAAGCAGCCATCCATTTGGCGGGGGAACGGGGTCTAACGGGCGTGGATCCGGCCCACCTGGCGGAGCACCTGCCGAAAGCGCTGCGGATTCTGCGGCAACAAAAGCCCACTTAAGGTTGCAAAAACCCCAGGGCCAGCCCCAGGAAAATGAACAGGCCAAAACCAATCCGATAGACAATGAACACCCAGGTGCTGCTGCGCTGCAAAAATCGAATGAGCCAGTCGATGGACCCGTAGGAGAAGACAAAGGCCGAGAGCGTCCCCAGCCCTTGCGACAGCAGCGCCTCTGCCCTGAACTCGGCGATAAACTCCGCCACCCCGGCCAAAAAGAGGGCCGGGATCCCCAGCAAAAAGGAGTAGCGGGCGGCAGCCGAGCGCTGCAAATCCAGCAACAGAGCCGCCGTCAGCGTCACACCAGAGCGGGATACCCCTGGGATCAGGGCCAAAGCCTGGGCCAGCCCCACCCAGAGCCCATCCCCAATGCCCAGGCTGTGCAGATCGCGCCGGCGCTTCCCCACCCGTTCTGCCCAGCCCAAAGCCAGGGCCAAGCCGATGGCGGCGGCGGCAACCACCCACAACTGCCGGGGCGGGGATCCCCAGATGGCCTTGACGGCCCAGCCCGCTATGACAATCGGCAGCGTTCCCACCAGGATCCCCATGAGCAGCCGCCAAGACTCCTCCTGGAAATCTCGCTTCTGCCAAGCCTTCCAGGAGCCGAGGAGCAACTGGCGCAGGTCAGAAGCAAAGTAGATCAACACCGCTCCCAGGCTGCCCAATTGGATCACCGCCGCAAAGGAAGCCCCCGCATCCGGCCAGCCCAGCAAAGCTGGAAACACCCGCAGGTGCGCCGTGCTGCTGATGGGCAGAAATTCCGTGATCCCTTGCACCATGCCCAAGACCAGGGCCTGCCACCAGTTGGGATACCAGATATCGGCCAGCACCAAAGAAAGCCTCTCCCAGTACGCCAGGCTACTGTCTGGAGGGGAGTTTCCCTCACCCCCAACCCCTCTCCCTTAGGGAGAGGGGAGATAGAGATGCCGCAGTACCTCACCAGCCTTGCCCTGTCTCTGAAAAGGGCTACGCCCGAAACCCCCTGTTCAGGGATCCACTCTCAAAACTCTCCCCCGCTCGAAGGGAGCTGCCCTTAGAAAGTGAGCCGCTCCGGATCGTCGATGGTGATGAGCCAGTTGCCCACATTGCGGAAGAGGGGGTTGGGCTCTGTCCCCCGTACCCGCGCCTCTACCCGGTAGATGCCGGCAGCGGAAGGATTGCGCACATTGGAGAGCACCAAGCGGATCTCCTGGCCGGCGGCAATGGGCTGACGGGCCACCACCTCCAAAGAGCGAAACTCCTCGTTCCAGTACACTTCCGCCAGCTCCACCGGCTTGCCCTCCACCTCTAGGCGCACGTTCTCCGGGTCGATGACGGCATCGAAATTTCTATCCCCGTTGATCTGCACCTCTGCCACCGCCACGTTCTGAGGCGGGATCGTCAGGCGATAGCGATCCAACCGACCGCGAATGCCGCGAAAATCCAGCCGGTAGCTGAGGACAGGTACCCCTTCGCTGCCGGTGATCACCAGGCCCGACTGCGCCGCTGCCGAAGGGGACAGCACCCCTACCAACAAGCCTGCCAAAATCAGCCTCGTCCCCAGCCGGGCCAAGCGGAGGCTCCACGAACGCTTCACTGCTCTCAACACCCAAACCTCCCAAAAGACATCAGTGTAGGCACAACTTGCCGCTGACCTAGGGAGCAGCAAGGCCATGAGATTAAATTAAATTGCTATCCATTGTAAGGGGTGGGATCCCTTCTACCGAGAGCGCTCAAGGCCCACGCGGGTGCGGAGATGCGCAGTTTTCCCCGCCCCCAGAACCTTGCAGTCGCAACCCTGATGCTCTGCAACGTCCAGGAGCCTGGGGGATGGGCGTCGAAGGATATCACTTAAAGAAACTAAGTACCCCCACCCCGATCACCATCAGCACCCAGAGCAGGGATCCCACCAAAATCACATTCTTGGCCCGGCTCCAGTCGCTGGCCGAGCTGAAGAGCACCGGCACCGCCACCACCAACAGCAAGCTGTAAAGCACCAACACCAACAAAGCAATTTGGAAAATGAGCATCATGGTCTGGATCCCTCACAAAAGTCTTGTCTTGGATAAAAGCTCCCGACAACACCGGGCTGCCCAACCTGATCCGGCTCGCTGCGCACCGGCGGCAGGGTAGATAGGATAACGCTGTAAACTACCCGGCTCCGACCGCCCCCCCTTCCAGCCCCCCAACCCCCCGTATACGGGGGGCGGGGGGATTGAGGGGGGTACGGAGCGGGCTTTTGGTAGCCCTGCAGCTGGCAAGCCAACCACGAACCCCCCTCTTGTCCCCCCGCATGCGGGGGGATGTAGGGGGGCTGGTTTACAGCGACCCCCAAAAGTGCAATCACGTTGGCACCGTTCAAATCTGCATCCCCTTCCCAACCACAAGCCGGGTTCACACAGCGAAAATGCTTCCCTTCCCGTTGCCCAATCCACAGGCACTGGTGGCAGGTCTGCGAGCTGTAGGCCGGCGAAACCACCACAACCTTCACCCCTGCCCGCATCGCCTTGTAGTGCACAAACTGCCGCAACTGGTAGAACGCCCAACTGTTTGCCCGCCGCCGCTCCGTCTTGCTGCGCGGCTGCCGGTTGACCCGCTCCCGGATCCCGGTCAGGTCTTCCAAGGCAATAAAACGGTGAGTGGCCAGTGCCCTAGCAACAATCGACTTGGAGATGCAGTGGTTCACCCAAGTTTGAAAGCGTCTCTCCCGACCAGACAGCCGTTGCAGCAGTTGCTGACACCGACGTCGTGTACTGCGTGTGCCCTTGCTGGCCTTGCGTTGGAGAACCCCTCTCAAACGGGAGTAGTGGTCTCTGACCTGGTTCAACTGCTGTCCATTCCAGTTATCTCCCTCAGAGGTGTGGGCAATATCTCTCCTACCCAAGTCCACACCAATGGCCTTGACGGCGTGCTCCGGCTCCGGCACCTCAGACTCCACGCCAATCTGGATGGAGTAGGAGCCGCCTTGGCGCTTGACCAACGTGGCTGCTTTGGGATTTGAACCCGCTAGCAGGCCGCGCTGGTAGTGACCTATATCCAGTTCAAAGCGTTCCCGTCCCTCAACGGTGGTCAGCGACACCGTCCAGTCCTTCTCACGGAACGAGAAGATGCGGGCATCGTAGGTAACAAAGCCAGACTTGAACGCCTTGACTGGACGGTTTTTCTGCTGGGCAACCTTGCGGGCACCGGCTAACCTTCTGCACACCTGTTGTGCCAGGTTGCTGGATAGTCCGAAGCGGGTACGAATCTCGCGGTAGCAGAGAGATTGGAGCTTGACGGCGTTGACTATCTTCTCTGGTGTGTTCTCATTCACGCAGTTCAGTGCCTTTGCGAAGGCATCCAGGGTCGCATCTAGCTTGGCGGCTTGCGACACAGACACCTTGAGTTTGCAGGAGATAGTCAGGACTTGGGCCATGTCACGATTATACGTCGTCCGCATTCCTCCCGACCCTGACCGGCACGGCCCCCGGCCCCCCAGTCCCCCCGTATACGGGGGGATATAGGGGGGTACAGGGCGGGGCTCCTGCGGTTTCTAGCTGACTATACCAAAACTGGGATCCCTCTTTTGGCCATATCCGTCGGGGCAGCCATGGACGAATGAACTACCCAGATACGGACTGCATTCGGAAAGGGTTGAAGTCGGTTGCCACGTCAAAGTAGTCTTCCTGTTCTTGCTGCTTCAGCCAGCCGGTGATGACATAGGTCAGGGGCGTACAGACCGCCTCAACGGCACACTTGAACACGTAGTTGGAGACAATGAGGCTCATCAGACCGGGAAACACCCCCCAGAAGGCGATGAGAATAAACAGGCCCGTATCCACCGCCTGGCCCACCAGGGTGGAGCTGATGGTGCGTGTCCACAGCCAGCGTCCCCGCGTCCACACCTTCAGGCGGGCCAGCACATAGGCATTGGCAAAGCTGCCGCTCCAGTAGGCAATTAGGCTGGCCAGTACAATGCGCGGGGTAAGGCCGAGAATCTGTTTGTAGGCTTCCTGGTAGGGCCAGTCGGGGGCTGCCGGCAGGGATCCCACGATCATCAAGGTCGCCGACATCAGGGCCGCCGAGATAAATCCCAGCCAGATCACCCGCCGCGAGCGGGCATAGCCGTAGACCTCCGTGAGGATATCGCCGAAAATGTAGCTGAGGGGAAAAAGGACGGTGCCGCCATCGAACGTAAACGGCCCCAAGAGCACGATCTTGGTGGAGGCGATGTTGGAGATCAGCAGCACAGCTACAAACAGGGCCGTCACCGCATCCAGGTGCCGATAGGCGCGCTCAAAAACCCTCTCAGACATCAGGATCCCCCCAACAGCTTGCGGATGTGCTTTAGCTCCTTGACGATCAAGGCCAAGCCCTGGCTGTGCCGTTCCACCTCGCTGGTGAGCTTACGGATCTGCTCTTCCAGGTTAGCGCTGTGGGATTCCTGACGCTCCAGGCGCTGGTTGAGATCAGAAAGCCGCGTCACCACTTCCCGCTGGATAAGGTTTTCCGTGCCTTGGATGAGCAGCGTCTCGATGGCGGTGAGCTTGTTCAAGAGCAACTGGGTGTTGGTTTCCGATCCCGGCTCTGCTGCCGCCGCAGGGGCTACTTGCAGGGCCTTTTGAATGCGAGCCAGAAGAGCCTCCGCCTCAAACGGCTTTTCAATAAAATCGAAATCGACAAAAGGCTCAGGGACGCGGGCTGTTACCTGCTCTTTCATCCCCGACATGATGATGACAGGGGTATTCTTCAGGCTCTCTTCCTGCCGGATGGCCTGCAATGTGTCATAGCCGTCCATCTTGGGCATGACAAAATCCAGCAAGATCAGGTCGGGGTGATGTTTTTTGGCAGCCTCCAGGCCCGCTAGGCCGTCTTTGGCCTCCAGCACCTGAAACTGGTCAGCCAAGATGCTGGCCACCATCTTGCGGATCATGATGCTATCGTCAATGACCAACACCGTCTTGGCTGTCATGCTCGGGCGCCCCCTTTTCCCAATCTACTCGACCTGCTCAGCCTCTTCCTCCAGCGCATGAAGCATCAGAGGCGTCCTTCCTGGGACACCAATAGAGTACTCTCCCTCTCAGGGAAGTGGAGTGTTTACAGCTCCAATTTCGCCGACTCTCCCAAGGCCCAGAACTTGCCGGTTTCGCATCGCTGCCTTGCTATAATCTAACGTAAACAAACATTAAGCATTCGCACCTTGCAGGGTTATGAGCTTACAGTTGAGCTCCGAGCTGTCGCTGCCGATCCCATCTCCAGTCGGAGAAGCTGCTTACCGCGCTTTTCAGTGGGGCAAAAATCTCTTTGGCTTTGCCCACAAGGCTCTCTCCACCCAGGCTTTGGAGCTGATGCTCTCTGTGCTCAGGGAGCTGCAAAGTTTTTCCTCTGGGAAGCCCCTACCGCCGCGGGAGCGGGTGAAGGTCAGCCCAGCTACTTTGCAAGAGTTGCGGGCTCGTTACGAACGGCTGCTACAGGTCGATTGGCAAGACGCCGAGGCAGGTTACTACCCTCACGCCCTTCTTTTCGATAACCCCTGGCTGGACTTTGCCCGCTACTACCCGCAGGTATGGCTGGATCTGCCGCAGATCACTCAGCGGGTACACAGCCGGCGCTACCAAGAGTTTTCTCCAGACATCTCCACCGAGGGCTATCCAAAATACTACCTGCAAAATTTTCATTACCAAACCAACGGTTACCTGAGCGACAGCTCGGCTGAGCTCTACGACCTGCAGGTGGAACTGCTGTTTGGTGGCGCGGCAGATGCGATGCGGCGACGGGTGATCCGCCTGCTCAAGGATGGTCTCGATCCTGCTCTATCCGACCCCCACATCCTCGACGTAGCTTGTGGCACCGGGCGCACGCTGCGCCTGCTGCGGGGATCCCTGCCCAAAGCGGCGTTGTACGGCCTGGATCTTTCCCCTGCCTATCTGCGCAAGGCCAACCGGCTGTTGCAGGAGTTGCCCGGGGAGCTGCCCCAGCTCATCCGCGCCAATGCCGAGGCCATGCCCTACGCCGACGCCACCTTTGATGCGGTTGTCAGCGTGTTTCTCTTCCACGAGCTGCCCGGCCCGGCCCGCCAAAATGTCATCAACGAGATGAGCCGGGTGGTGAAGCCGGGGGGCGCCATTGTCATCTGCGACTCGGTGCAACTGCTGGACTCGCCCGAGCTGGAGGAGACGATGGAAGCTTTTGTGCAAACCTTCCACGAACCCTACTACCGGGACTACATCCGCGACGACCTGGGGGTGCGCCTGCAGCAGGCAGGCTGTGAGGTGTTGCGCCGAGAAACCCACTACGTCAGCACTTATATCTTGGCCCGTAAGAGTTGAGCGCCCTTGCCAAAAGCTTAAGAGGGTAAGGAGATTCGCGGTCGCCTGGCCAAAGGCTGTATAGTAGTATCAGACACGAAACCTCGGATAAAAAGCTAGGTCATCAACGCCCTTAAGTGCAAGGCGTCAGAATCTTTTCTATACTTAGGCTCATGTCCCCTCCGTATGGATCCCTTCGTGCCGGCATCACTGCTCTCAAGCAGGAGCGCTACTTAGAGGCGATCAACCTCCTTGAGTCTTTCTGCTACTGCTGCTCGATTCACGAGAGCTCGCCCCGCCAGAAGGAGCGCAACGGTTCCAGGATAAACCCTGAGGAATGCGCTTTGGCGCGGGTAGCCCTGGTCATGGCCTATCAGGGCAGCGGCGACTTGGAGCGCTCGACCGCGCTCTGTCAGGAGCTTTTGGAGCAGGGGGAACCCTCCTCAACAACACCCCTCTGGGCGCAGGAATGGGCAGCTCAAGCTCTGCCCACCCTCAGGCAGGCTTCAGAGCAGTCTATGCCGCCTGAGGAGGTGATGGCGCGGCTGCCCGTCCCCCGGCAGTTGGAAGACTGTCAGACCCTGTGTAGCTCCCGCGATCCCGCCCCGCATTTACTCAAGTCTGCCAACTAATCCTGCCAGTAGGCTGAAGTTGGCAACTCTGGGTGAAGAGCCGACAGGAGAAGTTGTGTTTTCGCCAGGAGCGCGCCTCTAGGTGTTCGAGTCTCACATGTTAATCGTAGAGTATGCCTGCTGCTGAGCCCACCACCTACCACTTTATTGTTGCCAGTCTGTCTTTTTTGCGCTCTGAACCTCTGGAGGAAGTGCTGGAGGAGCGTCGCCGACACTACGAGGAGCACCATCGCTCCATCGATTTCTTTTGGGTGCCCCAGCCGGCTTTCATGGAAGCTCCAGAGCTGCGTCCCCTGCGCCACAAGTTAAAGGAGCCGCTGGGGGCAGTGGTCTCGACCAATGAGGATTTCATCCGTTGGCTGGCGGTGCGCCTCACTTTTGTGGAAAAGGGCAGCTTCGTGGCCCCCAGCGAGTCGATCCCGGATCCCTTGCGCTCCCTGTCCTTGGCAGAGGGTTGATGAGATCCTGCCGGCGCGACCGATGGGAGGTGTCGCCCCCTCCTCGAGACGGGCGCGCAAGTTTGATTGCGGGATGGGCCAAGATTAAGATCAGGGCACCTCTCTCCGTCCAGCAGCAGTGGCGGCACGAGCCGGCATGAAAAGCACCTGTCAGGGCCAAGGCGGGGGAGGGAGAAAGGTTACACGGGGCACTATGACTTTGGAGCGACGAGGGGACTGGCCGGAAGGGGAGGCGGAGGTCTGCCAGCGGACTCCTCATCTTCGGGATCTTCCTCCCACATTTCCTTCAACTGAGGTGCTAAAGTCGGAGGCCCCCCCACTTGAGCCGCCGGCAAGTCCTCCCTCCGGCTCGCTGGCGTGTTCGTCCGGGAATCCCTTGCCGGAGCCGCTCCCTGAGGATCCCAAAGACGACGGCCCAACCGAGAAGCTGAAGCAGGAGGATGCTGCTCTGGCCGGGCCAGGCCTGAGAAATTTCCTGGCCGTGCTGCGCCGACGCAATTTCCTGCTGCTGTGGATAGGGCAGGTGTTTTCCCAGTTGGCCGACAAGGTGTTGTTGGTGCTGCTGATTGGGTTGATCTCGAGGCAGTTTCAGCCGGAAGGGGCCTCCATCAGCGGCTGGGTGGCGGCGATCATGCTGGCTTTTACGCTGCCGGCGGTGTTGTTGGGCAGCCTGGCGGGGGTATTTGTGGATCGCTGGCCCAAGAAGGGGGTGCTGGTGCTCTCCAACGTGGTGCGCGGGATCCTGGTGCTGCTGTTGCCGCCGCTGCTCTGGCTGACGGCGGGGCGCAACCTTTGGCCAGGGATCCCTTTGGGCTTTGGCGGGCTGCTGTTGATTAGCTTTGCCGTGTCTGTTTTGACCCAGTTTTTTGCCCCTGCCGAACAGGCCACTCTGCCCCTGATCCTGCCCAGGCGGGAGCTGTTAGCGGCCAACTCCCTCTACACCACGACGATGATGGCTTCGCTGATCGCCGGCTTTGCCATCGGCGAGCCGCTGCTAACGCTGGCGGATCGTTGGGGGCGTGCGTGGTTGCCCGGCTGGGAGGTGGGGCCAGAGCTGTTGGTGGGGGGAGCCTACCTGTCGGCGGGAGCCCTGCTGCTGCTGTTGCAACCCCACGAGAAGCTGGAGCCCAGACCTTGGGAGGCTCCCCATCTCTGGGAAGATCTCAAGCTGGGCCTGGAATACATCGGGCAAATGCCCTTGATCCGCGCGGCCCTGCTGCAAATGGTGGTGCTCTACTCGCTGTTTGCGGCGCTGGCGGTCTTGGCGGTGCGCATGGCCGAGGTGACGGCGGAGCTGGAGGCAGATCAGTTTGGGGTGTTGCTGGCGGCTGCCGGCCTGGGCATGGCCATTGGGGCCTTTTGGGTGGGGCATACGGGCCGGCAGGTGAGCCGTCGCGCCTGGAGTGGGCTGGGATCCCTGTTGCTGTGTCTGTCCTTGGCGGCCTTGTCCTGGACGGAGGGGAAGCTGTTTCCCAGCTTGGCTTGGATTGCCCTGCTGGGCTGTGGAGGGGCGTTGGTGGCGGTGCCCATGCAAACCCTGCTCCAGGAGGAGACCCCCGAACATCTGCGCGGCAAGGTTTTTGGACTGCAGAACAATGCGGTCAACATTGCTCTCAGTTTGCCGCTGGTTTTGGCGGGGGTGGCGGAAACCTATTTCGGCCTTGCCTGGACGTTTCTCGGCCTGGCGGCCCTGACCGGGTCGGCGGGGCTGTACCTCTGGGGTCTGCTGGGCAGAGAGGGGCACAGATAAGTTTTTCTGCTGGATAGCTGCGACGTAGGGCTGGGTATCTGTCAATGCCTTGTCGGTCTGGGTTTCTCCCCTGAGAGGGGAGGAGCGGGCCGAGGTGGGATGCGAGTCTGCTACCCTTATAGAGGCTTTGGAATCGCACATCCCCTTGTAGATCAGCGTTCTGGCGCCGTAGGGATCCGCCCATGCACATCGCCTGGATAGGCAAGAAGGCACCTTTCTGTGGCAACGTCACCTATGGCCGTGAGGTGACCAACGGCCTCTTGGAGCGGGGACATCAGGTGAGCTTTTTCCATTTCACCAACGAAAGCCCCTCCCCCAGCCTGGAGGCGCCTGCTGTAGAGGGATCCCGTCCGGGGAGCCGTTGGCGTGCTGAGCTGGCGGGGCGGGATGTCTCCCTGCCCTGTCTGTACAAGTCGCAGATTTATACGATCCCAGCTCCCAACGCCAGGCGGCTGCTCACCCAGGCGCTGCGGGAGTTGCAGCCGGATCTGGTGCATGCCTCGCTGACGATTTCTCCCATCGACTTTGTCTTGCCGGAGATCTGTGCGGAGCTCAACCAGCCGCTGGTGGCCACCTTCCACCCGGCCTTCGACCGGCGGCGGCGCAACATTGCCTCCCGCACCCAATACCTGGCCTACCAGCTCTATGCTCCTTGTTTGGCCCACTACGACCGCACCATCGTCTTCTCGGAAACACAGCGGCAGATCTTGGTCAGGCTAGGGGTGAGCCGCGAGCAGGTGGTGGTCATTCCCAACGGCGTCGACGTGGATAAGTATTCGCCGGGGCCCTCCACCCTTAAGCAACGGTTGGGGCTGGAGCGGATCTTCGTTTACCAAGGGCGGATCTCGCCGGAAAAAAATGTGGAGGCCTTGCTCAAAGCCTGGAAGCAAGCTCAAATGGGCGAGAAGTGCGGCCTGCTCATTGTGGGGGATGGGCCGCTGCTCAATACCCTCAAGCCCTTCTACACCCGCCAGCACGGGATCCACTGGCTGGGCTACGTTGCCGACGAGCAGCAGCGCATCGAGATCCTGCGCGGATCCGACGTGTTTATCCTGCCCTCTTTAATCGAGGGGCTCTCTTTGTCGTTGCTGGAGGCGATGGCCTGTGGGGTGGCGGCGGTGGCCACCGACGTCGGGGCCGACGGCGAGGTTTTGGCCGATGGAGCCGGGATCCTGTTGGATCCGGCTCGGGTGACGGTGGAGCTGCAAACGCTGCTGCCCCTGCTGCGGGATCAACGGGAATTTACGCAACTGCTGGGGATGAAAGCCCGCCAGCGGGTGCTGGAGCGCTACACCCTCAGCCACAACCTCAGCCGGTTGGAGCAGCTCTACCAGGAGCTGTGCCGGGGATCCCGTCAGCGCCGCCGCGCGTAAGGAAGACTATTGGGATTGGGCTGAAACTTTTGCGACAAAGCTTTTGATATTTTTGCTAAACTGCATCGTTATGTTTCCAAGGGATTGCCTCTAAGTTCCCGATGGATGAGTACGGCCCGCAAAAAGCCTTTCCGGCGCAGCCCCCTGCCGGGCTGTCGGGTTCGTCCTGGACGGAGTCTTTGCTTGCCCAAGGCGCGGACAGAAACTCCTTTCCCGCCAACGTTCCGGCTGCGTCGCTGCCGCCCACCGACGAGCAGGGCGATCTGCGCTCGGCCCAAGCTGGCCCAGATGGGGATCCCGCCGGTGCGCCCAAGGCGGCCTCGGAGGAGAGAAAGCTGACGGAAGTGAAACCGGCCATCTTGCCCGCCCCGCCGAAGCCGGAGCCGGTGGCAGAGCTGGGGACAGACCAGCAGCCGATGCTGTATTTGCTGGGGGGATTGGCCTTTGCCCTGCGCTCCTTCAACAACCTGAACCAGATCCTAGAGCTCACGGCTTTTGTGGCCAGCCAACTCACCGCTGCCGACGGCGGCGCGCTGGTGTTGTTCAACCCCAACGGCACCATCCAGCTAGATCAACTGCATTGTTCGGACCTCGACCGCCGCGAGCAGATTCGCGCCGAGATGGAGCAGATCGCCCAAGCTCTGTCTGCGCAGGAGCCCATTTTAAAAACCGAGGGATCCCTGTCTGTGAAGATCCCAGCCCTGGAACATCTCTTGGACGAGCGCCTGCGCCAGAGTCTGGGGCCAGATGTCCGCCTGTTCGGGACGCCGCTGTTGATTCGCAGCTCCGTCCAGGGGCGCCTGTACGTCTTCAGCCGTCAGCCCGGCTACCAGTGGAATGAACGTCGCCAACAACTGCTGCGGTTGGTGGCTGACCAAGCGGGCGTGGCCATCGAGAACGAGCGCTTGACGGCGGCCTTGCGCCGCAAAATGGCCCTGGAAAAAGAAATGGAGATCGGCTCCTACATCCAGACCCAACTGTTGCCCCGCCAGTACCCCCAGGTTCCGGGCATTCGGCTGGCAGCCCGCTGCCGTGTGGCCAGCAAGGTGGGGGGCGATTACTACGATTTCATTAAGATCCCCAGCGAGCGACCGGAAAACTCTAGGGCCGCCGCCGATGAGCCGGTTGGATCCCTGGCCCCTTCCCCTGAGCCATCCGAAGACTTTCGCCTGGCCATCGTAATTGGGGACGTGATGGGCAAAGGTGTCCCTGCCGGCATGTTGATGAGCATGACCCGCGCCATGGTACGGGCAGAAGCCCTCAACCGCCACTCGCCGGCCCGCGTTCTCCAACATCTCAACCGGGCCATGTACAGCGATCTGGAGAACTCCAATCGCTTTATCAGCCTGTTCTACTCAGAGTACGATCCCCGCTCCCGTCGCCTCTGTTTCAGCAACGCCGCCCACAACCCCACCCTCTGGTGGCGGGCCCGCAGCCGCGACATCCAGCCCCTCGACACAGAGGGAGCGCTGATCGGCTTGGAGGAACACAGCCAATACTCGGAAAGCTGCGTGCACCTGCAGCCGGGAGATGTTGTAGTTTATTATACCGATGGCTATGTCGAGGCCGCCAATACCCGCGGGGAGCGGCTGGAGACTTCAGGTCTGATGGAGGCCATCCAGCGGGCTGCCAGTCGCTACGAGTCGCCCGAGGAGATCCTGGAGAACCTTTTTGAGCAGATGGACGCCTTCCGGGGCCGCCAGGGATCCCACCCTGTTGTCCCAGGGCCGCCAGTGGATGCAGGGCTCTTGTTTCAGGATGAGATTTCCCTGCGGCCTGAGCCGGTGGACGATACGACGCTGGTGGTGTTGAAAGTACTGCCCGATTCTGAGCCAACCTAGCTACGAAGGTTCAAACTAAGGGTACCCTCTAGCTAGGGAGGCCACTTAGGTGGCGGCCCGCTTTCCCAGTTGACCTTTGCCTGAGGTACATGCATGCACTCCACTGCTTCTGGCTCTGAGCCCTCCTTAGTTTACTTGCCGGCCTCGCCGGCCTTGCAGACGGAAGCGATCGTCGCCCAGGTGTTCCGGCAGGACGTGCTGGGCGATATCCGCAAGGGCTGGAACAACTTCGTGGAATCGGGCCAAATTTGGGCCCTTTTGATAGGGATCGTGGCAGGCTACATGCTCAAGAGCATCACCAGCTCTCACTAAAGGCGGTGGCGCCCGGATTCCCTGGCCCCAAGGTGGCGGCGTTTTGGCTGTCGTTGCCTTGCTTGCTCTTTTCCGCCTCAACTGCAGCCAAGTCTTTCTGTGGTGGTCATCTCTCTCCCCGTTCCAAGCCCATGGCTAAGCCGACGGCACCTTCCACCCCGCGCCCCTGGAGCGGACGCTTTGCGGGATCCCTCCACCCTAGGATTGCCCGCTTCAACGCCAGCATTGGCTTCGACATTCGCCTTTTGCCCTACGATGTGGCCGGATCCCTGGCCCATGTGCAGATGCTGGGGGCCTGCGGCATCTTGAGCCGCGAAGAGGCAGAGCAAATTCGGCAGGGGCTGGAGCAGATCGAGAAGGAAGTTGCCGAGGGCATCTTCCAGCCTGACCCTGAGGCGGAAGATGTCCACTACGCCGTCGAGCGCCGTCTGGTGGCCTTGGTGGGGGAAGTGGGCAAAAAACTGCACACGGGGCGCTCCCGCAACGACCAAGTGGCCACCGACCTGCGCCTCTACCTGCGGGATGAAATCGACACCATCCGGCAGGCTCTCTGGGAGCTGCGGGGGGTTTTGTTGGACTTGGCCAGCCAGCATGTGGAGACAATCCTGCCCGGCTACACCCACCTGCAGCGGGCCCAGCCCATCAGCTTGGCCCACCACCTTTTGGCCTATGAAGAAATGCTCTGGCGGGACTGGCAACGGTTGGGACGGGTGCGGGAAGAGGTCAACGTCTGTCCCCTGGGCTCCGGGGCCTTGGCCGGCACTTCCTTGCCCATCGACCGGCAACTGGTTGCTCATCTGCTGGGCTTTGAGCGCATCAGTGCCAACAGCCTAGACGCCGTCAGCGACCGGGACTACCTGGTGGAGTTCCACGCTGCCGCCAGCCTGATCTTGGTGCATCTCAGCCGTCTCTCGGAAGAGCTCATCCTCTGGGCCACCCAGGAGTTTGGCTTTGTCGCCCTCACCGATGCCTGTGCCACGGGCTCCAGCCTCATGCCCCAGAAGAAGAATCCCGATGTGCTGGAATTGGTGCGGGGCAAGACAGGGCGGGTGTTCGGCCATCTCCAAGCTCTGCTGGTCACCTTGAAGGGGCTACCCCTGGCCTACAACAAAGATTTGCAAGAGGACAAAGAGGGGCTCTTCGATACCGTCGATACTGTGAAGGCTTGCTTGGAGGCGATGACCATCCTGCTGCGGGAAGGGATCCAATTCCAAACCCAACGCATGGAGGCCGCGGTGCAGGAAGACTTCTCCAACGCCACCGACGTGGCCGACTATCTGGTGCGAAAAGGGATCCCCTTTCGCGCCGCCCACGATCTGGTGGGTCAGATCGTGCGTACCTGTGTGGCAGAGGGAATTCTGCTCAAAGATCTGCCCCTGGAGCGGTGGAAAAGCTTTCATCGAGCCTTTGAGGAGGATATCTTTGCGGCCATCGATCCCCGCCAGGTGGTGGCCGCGCGGCTCAGCGCTGGAGGCACTGGCTTTGCGGTGGTGCGGGAAGCCTTGCAACGGGCCCAGGCCCGCTACCAACAGACAGAGCCGGCAGAAGAACCCCCGCTGCCCCCCTCCTCACCTGGCTCTGGGCTGCCCTTGGAGAGCTGAGCAGCGGCCCTGCCTCCATTCCCGCTTGCCCCCTCTGTCCGCGACCCCAGAGCGACCTCCCAGCCATTGGCCTTGAGAAAGCGGAGGAAGGATGCGATCCCAAGCCATCTCCCCACCCCCCTCTGCCCTGGGAGAAGTGGTGGAGGCCAACACCACCACCCTTGTGGCCCAGTGCCTAGAGCCAGAACGCCTGAGCTTCCCGCCCCTGCCCGCCCTCGGCAGTTGGATCCGCTCGCAAGACGAGGAGACCGGCAACTGGATCTATGGAGTGGTCTGCTATGCCGCCATCACTCCCATCGACACCGTTCACCGTCCCAGGGCCTTGGGCCTCTCCCCCCGGGAACTGCGGGAGCAGCAACCCCAGATTTTCGCCATGTTGCGCAGCGATTTCCGCGCTGCCATTGTCGGCTTCGTTGGCGGGGGGCGGGTTTATCAGTATCTGCCGCCGCGCCCGCCCCAGATCCACCAGCCAGTTTACCCCTGCTCTGAAAGCGAGGTAAGGGAGTTTTGCCGCTCTTTTGAGTTTTTGCGCACCCTGCTGCGTGTCAACGGGATCCCCAGCGACGAGTTGGTGGCCGCTGTCATCCGTCAGACTTACCGGATCTTGAACCGGGATCGCCACTGGTTGGTGCAAGCAGGGCGGCAGTTGAGCTCGCTGTTGCGGGACGACTACGAATACCTTAGCGCAATTTTACGAAAGATTGAAGCCTAAGCGAAGAAGTATTGAGAATAGTCCTGAATCCCGCCGAAATTTCATCTGAGAGTGATAGCCTGAGGCGAAATCCTTGTGAATCATCCCTTTTGTACCCCATTGCTTGCGTCAAAATGTTTAACAAATTTAATCCCTCTGACAAACCCTCCAAAGGCAACTGGGCAGGTCGCACTTTTTCTGCTGCTGTGGGCGCTTCGCTGGCAGCGGCTGTTTGCATGGCTCATGGCCAGCCGCCCTTTATATCGCTGCTAGTGGCCAGTTGTGCAACGGTGTTTACCCTCGTTTGTGATGAGATGGGCTGGATATAGGCTCGGGGTCAGCTTTGGGCTCTCAGCCCCTCTGAGGCAACCATCGAACGACATGCAAGATACCCACGGATCAAACGCCGCTAAGAGTCTCTCCGCCCCTGCGCAATTTGTTTCGGCGAGCCATAGCCCTCGGCAAGCTATTGGAGGGCAGTAGAAGAGGGCGGATACGGATTCCTGTCTCTCCAGGCTTTTGGCTGGATCTAGAGGCCCTGGTAACTGTCCCCGGCCCGGCAGCCTCTGGGCCCACTTGGGCGAGGTGGGCAGGGAGCGAGCAGCGCTGTTTGGTTTTGATGTTTTTTGCCGGATCCCTGCCCAGGGCTGGCTTCGGCGAAGCAAAAGGTAGAGCAATCGGGGGTTAAGATCGGGGGGAGCGCCCTCTGCTGGTTTCTCTTTGCCTATAGTTGGCCCCGGAAACATCCCCATCTACAGAGGCTGTGCTGCCGTAACTTGAGAACCAGGCAGGCGGGAGCCTCCGATCCCAGTCAGGGCCTTTCCAAAACCCGATTTGACGGCCGATCTGTCTGGAGCGGGGCCAGAGTTGCTCGCTTCCCCCAGGCGCCGATGCCCTTGAGCCTATGACCTCCCTTCCTCTGGTTTCTGTGATCTTGGGCACGCGGCCCGAAGCCATTAAGCTGGCTCCGGTAATCCAGGCCCTGCGGGCCAGTCCCCACCTGCGCACCGAGGTGATCCTGACAGGGCAACACCGGGAGATGGTGGATCAGGTGATGCGGCTCTTCGGCCTACGGGCGGATCGGGATCTGGAGATCATGCGTCCCCGCCAAAGCCTGACCGACATCACCGAAGCCACCCTGCGGGGTCTAGAACCCTACTTGCAGGCGCAGCGGCCCCAACTGGTTTTGGTGCAGGGCGATACCACCACCGCCTTTGCCGCTGCCCTGGCTGCTTTTTACCAACGCATTCCAGTAGGCCATGTGGAAGCCGGCCTGCGCACCGACGATCTCTACCACCCTTTTCCCGAAGAGGCCAATCGCCGTCTCATTTCTCAGTTGGCCAGCCTGCACTTTGCTCCCACGCCGCAAGCGGTGGATAACCTGAAGCAAAGCCGCGTGATCGGCTCTATCTATTGCACGGGCAACACCGTCATCGATGCCCTGCTACAGGTAGCTGCGCTTGGGATCCCCTGCCCCATCCCTGGCTTGGACTGGGGGCGCTATCGGGTTTTGTTGGTTACTGTGCACCGGCGGGAAAACTGGGGGGATCCCTTAATAGCCATCGGCCAGGCTCTGCTGCAGATTTTGGCGGAGTTCCCCGACACGGCCCTCCTCTTGCCTCTCCACCCCAACCCCGCGGTGCGAGAGCCCCTGCAGGCCCTGTTGGGATCCCGGGAGCGAGTTTTTCTTACCGAGCCCTTGGACTATCCCTGCTGGGTCAGCGCCATGCAGCGCTGCACTCTCATCCTCAGCGATTCCGGCGGCATTCAAGAAGAGGCGCCAGCTTTGGGCAAACCGGTGCTGGTGCTGCGGCAGACCACCGAGCGCCCTGAGGCGATTGCTGCCGGCACCGCCCGCCTGGTGGGCGCCCATCCCGAAAAGATCCTGGAGGCGGCCCGAGAATTGCTCACGGATCCCCAGGCCTACGCCCGCATGGCCCAGGCTCAAAACCCCTTCGGCGACGGCACCGCTGCCAGGCAAATTTGCCACATCATCGAGAGGCAGTTTAACTCGCCCAGCTCACCAGAATAAGGCCCGCAGAGACTCAGACTGGGGTGAGAAAACCGTTGCCTGCTCCTCCCTTTCTTCGGCTGCCCCGAAAAAAACTAGGATCGACTGCTGGTACACCGGCAAAGCCGTCATCCGCACCGCCAAGATCCTGCCCGGCTACCCGGCCGTGCTCTGCCGGAGCGCCACCTGCGTATGTGTTTATAGCCTTGGGACAGGAGCCATTCATCATGGTCATGGCTCCCCCCAAAACCCTCCCCGACCTAGACAAAGTGCAAGCCCTGCGCTTCCCCCCTGGGCACGGGCTGCTGCTGCACCGCGGCACCTGGCACGCTTTCCCCCTCGCCTGCGAGCGCCCCGTTGTGGTGCTGACTGCCAACTCCGACGAAGTGGTAGAGGCCCTGGCCAGCAGGACGACGGCGCAGGATCAGGGGGATCCCTGTGCCAGCGGCTGAACGCCGAGATCCATTTGCAGCCGCTCTAAGCCCATGGCGCGGATCCCCGACGGCACCCCCCCACCGGCTCTTTCGGCGCAGAAGCCTTCGGCTTTAGCCGTGGGGTAGTTTGCAGAATACCCAAACCTCAGCATTAAAAATCGGCAAAAATTGGCGGTTGGTCTGCCAGGCTCGAATTGGGAGGGGTGAGTATTCTCGAATACTCCGAAAAGAAAACGCAAAGTTAGCTTTTAGGCAAGCGCAAGCTCAGCTCCGACCGAAGCGCGCTGGGGGCAACAGTTCGTCCTAATTTGGGCTCTATCTACTAGGTGTTCGGGAATACGTACCCTTCGATAGGAACCTCGCTTGTACAAAAGAGGAAGCTTAACTGCGAGAGAAGATTCATAGGCAAAGTACGAAACATGAAAGCGCCCAGATTATCCGGATGAGGCTCTTTTTGGGGGCCGCATCCGCCTAGCTAGAAGATCCGCAAACGTCTTCACCGTTGGCATCTGAAGAGAGTTGCCTTATATTAAATCAGCTAGCATGTTCGATATTTGCCAGAATTAAGCTATCTTGAGGGCTGACATGCCATCTAACCATTGGTCAGACTTCCATCCTCCCAGTCCTGGGCAAGGCTTGGAGCAAACTCAGTCAACGCCTTCCCATTGGAGTGAGCGCTACACGGGGGAGGACTCTCAGGTCGAGTATGAAAGAAACGGAGCCCAGACCAAGGCAGCGGCTCATCCAGAGGAGAACATGCTGAGCAATGCCGCGAAAATTAAGGTGGTGGGCGTGGGGGGTGGAGGTGGCAACGCGGTCAGTCGGATGGCGGCCAGCAACCTCAAGGGTGTTGAGTTTTGGAGTATCAACACGGATGCTCAGGCCCTTGCGCAGTGCTCGACATCAACGGTGAACCGCCTGCAAATCGGGCAAAAGTTAACCCGCGGGCTGGGGGCAGGCGGCAACCCGGCCATTGGTCAGAAAGCCGCCGAAGAGTCCAGCGAAGAAATTGCAGCGGCTCTCAAAGGGGCAGATTTGGTCTTTATTGCCGCCGGCATGGGAGGGGGCACGGGCACCGGTGGAGCCCCTATCGTCGCCCAGATTGCCAAGGCCAGCGGTGCCCTGACGGTGGGGGTGGTGACGCGGCCTTTTTCCTTTGAGGGCAAGCGGCGCACCAAGCAGGCCGAAGAAGGGATCCAAGCGCTGCAGGAGGCGGTCGATACCCTGATCGTGATCCCCAACGACAAGCTGCTCTCGGTGATCTCTGAGCAAACTCCTGTGCACGAGGCTTTTCGCGTCGCGGACGATGTCTTGCGTCAGGGGGTGCAGGGCATTTCGGATATCATCCTCATCCCCGGCATGATCAACGTGGATTTTGCCGACGTGCGCAGCGTGATGGCCGATGCCGGCACTGCCTTGATGGGCATTGGCATGGGATCCGGCAAGTCCCGCGCCCGCGAAGCTGCCATTACCGCCGTCTCCTCTCCCCTTTTGGAAACTTCCATCGAAGGGGCCAAGGGCGTGCTCTTCAACATCACCGGCGGGCTGGATCTGTCGTTGCACGAGGTCACGGTAGCCGCTGAGATTATCGCTGAGGCAGTGGATCCAGAAGCCAACATCATCTTCGGCACCGTCCAGGACGAGCGCATGCAAGGGGAGGTGCGCATCACCGTCATCGCCACCGGTTTTGACGGATCGCGGTCGGCTGCCGCTTCTGGATCCAAAGCCTCGGTCGCCAACAAGGGGGGGGTGGGGACGCGTAGGACCACTGCCTCTGGCTCTGAGCCACCGCCTCGACAGCCCCCTGAGCCTGAGCCCCCTGCATCCGGGGGCTTGGACATTCCCGAGTTTTTGCGCCGCCGCCGTCCTCCTTCGTAGGTTAGAGTGAGGGAATGCGGCTATCCTGGTGCCGGTTGCTGGGAGTGGGGAGTGCTTTGGGGTTAAGCCATGAACATTGTTATCTTGGCAGGGGGTCGTTCGGCAGAACGTCAGGTTTCTTTGGTAACGGGCAAAGCCTGTAAGCGGGCGCTGGAGGATCTGGGGCATCGGGCGAAGTTGATCGACCCCGAGGAGGATCTGCCGCTGCGCCTTTGGCAGGAACGGCAGGCAGGCTGCGACTTCGTCTGGATTGCCCTGCATGGCCCCGGCGGTGAGGATGGGGTGGTGCAGGGGATGCTGGAGTGGCTGGGCTTGCCCTATCAGGGATCCGGGCCGTTGGCCAGCGCTCTGGCCATGGACAAGCTGGTCTCCAAGCAGATCTTTCGGGCCGAAGGGATTCCCACTCCTGAGTGGCTGGTCTGGGATGAAGCGCAGCCGCTCTCCTGGGCCGAGTGTGTGGCGCGTTTGGGATCCCCGCTGGTGGTGAAGCCCAGCAACAGCGGCTCGACGGTGGGGATTAGCCTTGCGCGGGATGAGGTGTCGTTGGCTCAGGGGCTGGCGTTGGCCAGCTCGGTCTCCTCGCGGGTCTTCCTGGAGCGCTACATTCCCGGCAAGGAGATCACCCTCTCCATTCTCTCCGGCCAGGTTCTCCCGGCCATTGAGATCATCCCTGCCCAGGGAGATTTTTACGATTACGAAGCCAAGTACGCCCCCGGCGGCTCACGGCATTTGATCCCCTGTTCCCTCAGCGCGGCAGGGCTGGCCCGCTGCGAGGCGGCAGGGCTAAGGGCCTATCGGGTGTTGGGATGTGAAGGTCTGGCGCGGGTGGATCTGCGGGTGGATGCCGACGAGAACCCTTGGGTGCTGGAGGTGAACACCCTGCCCGGGATGACCCCCACTTCGCTTTGCCCAGAGGCGGCGGCAGCTCTGGGCTGGACGTTTACGGAGCTGGTGGAGCGGATGCTGCAGGATGCCCTGCAGAGGGCGGCATTGACTCGCTCGGCCCCGTCTGGATCCCGGCCTTCGCCACAGCCGGCCTGATCCCCAGCCAGACTGCTTTCTAGAGAAAGAAAAGAAGCAAAACCGCCACCGCCATCCCGACCATCAGCACTGCTCCTGCCGGCCACAGCCAGGCAATAGGGGATCCGCCTTTGCCAGCAGCTTTTTGGCCGGGACCCTTTTCTTTGGGCTCAGGCTGGGGGCCGGCGGAATCGGGAGCAACCAGCGTTAGATCCTGCAGCAGCCGGTTGCCTTGCTTTTCCAGCACGAGCGTGGTCTCCTCAGCGCTCAAGAGAGGATCCCGCAGCGGCTGGGTTTGCTGCCACTCGTATTCGGAATGTCCTGACGCTCGCCCATAGACCGTCACCTGCTCCAGGCCGGATAGGCCCAACGCCTCCAGCGCGGCTCGCACCTGTTGGGTGAGATGGGGATAGTCGAGCTGGGTTTGCGGGGAGCGGTTGAGGAGAACGTGCAGGTGAGCCTGGCGACGCTTGACGGCGATCTTGACAGGGACGGCCAAGCGAGCCTGCAACGCCTGGGCAATCTCAGCTTCCGTCATTGAGTTTTATTCCAGTGAAGGCAAGTTAATTCTAATACAGCCATGGGACAGGCGCTGGAAGTGGCGGCAGCGGCTTCGGGGTAGAATGTATCCGCATCGGCAAGGAAGGCCCCTGAGGAGGTCGTGTAGCTGGAAGTTCTATGCAAGAAAAAGCCATTGTCCGCAATTACTTCAACACCGTCGGTTTCGAGCGCTGGCGGCGCATCTACGGCAACGAGGAAGTCAATTTTGTCCAGAAAGATATTCGACTGGGCCATGCCCGCACAGTCGAGACGGTGTTGCAATGGCTGGGGGATCCCTCCGGTCTGCGCATTTGCGATGCCGGCTGCGGAGTGGGCAGCCTTAGCTTGCCTTTGGCCGCCCGAGGGGCGCAGGTGTTTGCCAGCGACATTTCCGAGCAAATGGTCAACGAAGCGCGTCGCCGCCAACAGATGGAGCTGGGATCCACAGACAACCCCCAGTTTCAGGTTTTGGATTTGGA
Organism: Synechococcus sp. 'PEA 65AY6A-5F PE A'; assembly: GCF_047462575.1. Classification (NCBI taxonomy): domain Bacteria; kingdom Bacillati; phylum Cyanobacteriota; class Cyanophyceae; order Synechococcales; family Synechococcaceae; genus Synechococcus; species Synechococcus sp. 'PEA 65AY6A-5F PE A'. The sequence goes on along the minus strand of NZ_JAOALE010000025.1, from coordinate 4,416 downwards.
GGAACTGACGGGGGAGTACGATGTCGTCGTCTGCCTGGATGTGATGATCCACTATCCCGAAGCCGACGCCCTGCGCATGCTCAACCACCTAACTTGCCTGGCCCGCTCTCGCCTGATCTTCAGTTTTGCTCCCAAAACCCCCTGGCTGACGCTGCTGAAGAAAGTAGGGGAGTTCTTCCCTGGCCCCAGCAAAACCACCCGCGCCTATCAACACCGCGAGGCGACGTTGGTGGGCCACCTGGCCGAGTGGGGCTGGAAAGTGCAACAACGCCGAACCATTCGAAGCCGCTTCTACTTTGCCTGGCTGCTTGACCTGGTTCGCTGAAGCCGTCGCTCCTAGCTTGCTCTGGGGCCGAGCTGCCTGGGCTCGACCAGGTCAGTCGAAGTTACCCAGTTTTTCTAGCAAATCCGGATCTGCCAGCTTTTGCAGGGCAAGTCGCGCATCATCCTGGACTCCCCAGTCAGGGTCGCCGCTGGCGCTGGCCAGCAACTGCTTGGTGAGCATTTGATAGAGAGCTGTATAGGGCGTCGCCGGCTTCAGATGTTGCCCTAGGATCCCTAGGCTCCAGGCGCAGTTGCCGCGGACTGCCGCCACCGGATCGTGGGCCAAGCCCCGACAGAGGGCTGCCGCCACCTCTTGCAAGGCCGGGCCGGGCAACACCTGAGCTTGGGCCAATTGTCCGAGGGCGCTGGCCGCCCACAGTCGCACGGCTGTGATATCTCCGGCCAATACTTCCAGCAACACCGGATAGGCCCGCGGATCCTTGGCATTGCCCAGGGCCCACACCAACCCTTTGCGCACATAGCCATTCCAATCCCGGCGCAAGCTGTCGATCAGCAGCTCCACCTCACAGGGATCCGAATTTCGACCTAGGGCATAGGCCGCCCCTACCCGCACCAATGGGCAGGGATCCCTGAGCAGAGCCAACAGGGACGGCACGGCACGGGGCTCTTCGATCTCACAGAAGGCGCGGGCCGCCTGCATCCGCAAACGGGGATCCGGATCCTGCAACTGCTGCAGCATCCGCTCCACATCTACCTCCGGCGGCGAGTGAGGTGGCAGCTCGTCTAGGGGAGAAAAGGCATCTTGGTACATGAAGGGGCGCGGGCAGATTGGTGCCGTTGGCGGGGAGGGCAGGAGCACGAAAATCTCTTCTCCCCAGGCAAAAGGCCAGAATGAAGGCGGAAAAAGCAGCCAAGCAAGCAAATCCTGGCTGCAGCCCATCATAAGCCGCCGAGGTCCCTAGTTTGCAGTTGAATCTGGAGATCCGGGAACCTGCAGCAAGTCCGCTCCTTCCAGCACCCGCGCCGAGCGGATCACATCCCCCACCTGCAGGCGCTCCACCCACTCCATGCCACTGGTGACATAGCCGAACACCGCATAGCGCCCATCCAGGATCGGCAGAGCAGAGAGGGCGATGTAAAACTGGGAAGAGGCCGAATCCAGCGGGCTAGAACGGGCCATGGCCACCGCGCCCAAGCGATGGGGCAAGGCCAGCTTGCTCAGGGCGATGGGATCCTCAATCAAGGTGTTGTAGCGGGGGTGAGGCTCCCCACGCACCTGAATCTCCAAAGGGATGGTGCGCAGGCGGTTGCTGCCCGGCTCGGTAGCGCCACCGGTGCCATCTCCCCGCGGATCCCCTCCTTGCACCACAAAAGGTTGGGGATCTTTCTCCACTCGATGGAAGGTGAGACCGTTGTAAAAGCCCCGCTGCACCAAATCCACAAACTGGCCAGCCGTGAGGGGCGCCTCCTCCCCGTGAATCTCCAAGATCACCTTGCCCGCTCCCTCAGCAGTTTGCACCTCTAGCTCCACCAGCGCTTTGCCCTGCAGTTGCGGGCGATGGGCGTAGGCCGGTGGGATCCCCGATGGAGAGCCAGAGGAGGGGAGCGCACGGCGACAAGCGAACAGACCAAGACAGAGGTACCCCAAAGCCAAGCCCAACCCCACTCTGCAGCGGCTCATTCGCCCCAGCTTGGTAAATTGCATCTGCCCCTTCTCCCTTTTTCGATTTGATCCAACTTTCCACAGGGATCCCTCTCCAGATGTCAAGAGAGATATCTAGAGCCGTTGCGACAACCCCAATTGCAAGGTGACGCTTTGAGCGCCATTGCTTACCCTCACCCCGTAGGGGCTGATGGAGGTGACCCGCCACTCTGCTTTCACCGCCTGGCCAACCGGCACCTGTCGCACCACGTTGTCGATCAGAATCAGAGCCTTGGGATCGCCCGGATCGTGGATCAACCCCACCAGCTTCATCTGCGGCGGCGGTTGAGGCGGGATCCGCACCGGCGCAGACCTGAGGGAGGGAGGAGAAGCGCTGGTTGCCGCTGCAGGGGTAGGAGCGGTGGCCGCTGGCGGCCTTACGGGGGTTGTTTTCGCCTCTGGCTCGGCTAAGGTGATCCTAGGTGGCTCCTGAGACGAAACTTCCTCAGAGGGATCTCGAGGAGTTTTACCTCCCGCCTCTGGGGGCCGAGATGGTTCCTGTTCCTGGGCCAGCCGGAAATCCGAGTTGGGAGAATCGGAGGCCTCAGTCACAGGATCCCTCAGCCAAGGAGAATTGGCCTGAGAAAAGACTCCCGCCCGGCGGCGCAGGGTCGTCCAGAAGGCTAGCCCTGCTACCAGAGTGGCCGCCAAGGCCAAACCCAGTAGGATCCCTGAGGCCATAGAAGAGCGCCGCAAAGGCAGCGGCGGGCGCGTGCCCCAATAGGGGTACTCTTCCACCAGCCCTTCTTCAAGGCTGTGCTCCAAATCCTCAAGCAGCTCATCCAGCAGGGAATCTGCTTGACTCTTGTAACGCAATACAGCCCAAGGAGAACGACGGCTCCTGTCTGCCGAAGCATCAAACCCGGACATAGAACCTCCCTTGGCGGCGAGACCCCTAGCCGACAGCAGCCGTCTCCTCACTCCAGCGCTCTCACAGGAGCCGCATTTCCGGGTACTCGGTCAACAGCGCCTCTGCCGACAGGGTGTCTCCTTCCAACTGCGGCGTCCACAGCACTTCGATCGCCACAATTCGCTCCGCCGGAATGGAGGCCAACTGCAGCAGGCACTGCCGCAGATCCGCCGCAGATTTAACTACAGGTAGTGTACCTAAGTTGCCGCGATACGCAACTAGTAGAGTAACGACCAGATACTCGCCGACATCCGGGATCCCGGCAGCAGCGCGTTTAAGGACCGCTTGGGGAACCTGTTGGATTTGGTTGTTGCGGTTGCTGAGGGTTTCGGCGCTAAACTTGCTGCGCTCTTGCAAAGAGGCTTGGTAGAACAGAGACTCGGCGCGGGAGAGAGGCAGCTTCTCTGCTTGGGCATGGCCATAGGCCCAGTAGTCGCTGTAGCGCATCAAGCCGAGGGTGACCTCTTGCAGGAGTTGGCTCAGCCCTTCCGGCGATTGGGTATCCGCTTCCAGAGCCAGGGCGTTCATGTCTTTTTGCAGTTGCCGGGCGCTGGCCAGCAGGCCCACTTTCACCTGAGCCAGGGTTACTGGCGGGTCAGCAACCCCCTCGTCGCCATCTTCGGAAACAGCCGAGCGCAGGCTGCGCACCAGAAAGCTACCTGCCCCGATGAGCAGCAGCAGTGTCAGCAGGCCGCCACCACCACCCCAGAAAAAGGGCACCACCAGGGGAAAGCCGAACCCCCCTCCATAGCTGGGGTACACCGGAGCCGAGCGGGGGCCAACGGAGCGGGGGGCAGAGAAGGTCGGAGAGCGGAAAGAGCCACCGCCAATGCGACCACCACTGCGCGCCCAGACGGCACTGACGGGGGCCAAGGCCAAGATCAAAGCCAGGGCAATGGCCAGCAGGGGCCGGCAGCTTCGACTGATTCGTTTCAGCATGTTCACGTGTCCATCACGGGGCTAGTCTTCCTCAATTGTATGCTCTTTCCTTAGACAGCAGAGGGCAGGGATCCGAACCTTTTAGCGGGCTATTTGAGCCATTGCTTGTGAATCCCCACCGATTTACTCCTCAGCATCCAACTCAGGATTACTTCAATCTGGCCCATCGAGACTATCGACGGAGGCGACCGCAGTCTTGACACTCCCACCGCCTGAAGGCGGGGGATTCTTACGCAGTCCACAAAAGAACCCGTAACGGCGTTGTCAAAGCGCCTCTAGACAGTTCCTTCACGCAAAGCCCCAAGGTTCTGCTGACTTTCTTAAGCAGGTTGGCGGCAGCATTTGCCTCAGCGTTGACCAACCACCCCTTTGCCGTTTGGTACAGGCCCCGCTTGACACGCTTTCCAGAGGGTCTCCACCCGTCGGGTTTTTCACCATAATTAGGTAGCCCATCTCCATCTAGGAAGCTTGCCTGCGAGCTGTACGCCTCCTCTACCTCGATAAACTCAATGCCATAATGCTGACATACAGCCTGTTAAGGGCTCAAGGGGTACAATAGCAGCACTTAGCAAACCAACTT